>NZ_JAQREK010000018.1:0-98120 GCF_028599265.1 Pseudoalteromonas sp. Angola-4
TTTGCTTGGTAACCATAGCGTTTTGGACCCACCTGACCCCATGCCGAACTCAGTAGTGAAACGAAACAGCGCCGATGATAGTGTAGCATTTGCTATGTGAAAGTAGGACATTGCCAGGCTCCAAATACAAGAAAGCCCGACTCGAAAGAGCCGGGTTTTTTTACGTCTACAGGAAAGTGAAAAAAGCACTCGTAATGAATTCACTTTTAAACCTAGAATGTAGGTCGGGCGAGCGAAGCGACACCCGACGCAATGATAGTGTCCCATTTGCTATGTGACTCTTTACCGCTGTGGGCACTACGACATCGCCAGGCTCCAAATACAAGAAAGCCCGACTCGAAAGAGCCGGGCTTTTTACGTCTGCAGAAAAGTAAAAATACATTCCAGATTTTATTCGCACAGTCTCCACCACCTCCGTAGCGTGGGTTGAGTATCACGAAACCCGCGGATAAAACACAACACAGAGCTCAAACTCTTTGTAGTAATACCAATACGCAATAATACTTAATCATTTAGCCTAGCCATCAACACGTTTTTCCACCCTCAAAATAGATCACTTAATTAAGCGAATTGGTATTACAGTACACGCAAGTCTCTTAACTTAACTAATCTATTAAGATGTATAAAAATAATAGCTTATAGTTCAGACTATTTTGATCCACACTCTTTAACTTTGACTATAGTTATACCTCATAATAATTATTCTGCAGAATTATAAAATGTCGTTACTTTTTAATATTCAGCGCTTTTTTATATAGGTTGCTGAGTGTCTATGCGAAATAAAATATTTCAGATATTCGTTTTAATCGTCAGCCTACACCATTTACCGGCTAAATCGGGTGAGTTTGATTTTTCAGGCTACGCGCGTGTTATTGGTGGTTATTTAGATGAAAAAGATGTCGAATATAGAGGCTACGATGACAGTCTTAACTTTTCACCATCAAGTTTAATAGGTCTTCAAGCTGAGTATCAGTTTAATACAAACTGGTCAGTGACAGCACAAGGGTTATTTAGATCTGATAGCACAACGGTATCTGGTGAGAGTGGACTTGAATGGCTGTATTTAACTTATACGCCCACAACAAACCTACAGATAAAAATCGGTAAGCTGCGAACCCCATTTTTTACAATGAGCGACTTCTCTGATGTAGGGTTTGCATACCCATGGATCAATCCGCCACAACAAGTATACGACACGTACTTATTTAAAACATTTAATGGTATTGATGCTATTTACAAATTTGGCTCAGATGACTTTGATATCAGTATTGAAGGGTACTATGGAGAAGAGTCGGGAAGTATTGGCATAGGCCCTTTTAAAACAGGTTTTGAGGTGGATAATTTAGTGGGTGTGATAGGGAAGTTGAATATTGAAAATATAGAATTTAGGGCTTCAAGGTATAACGGTAACATAGCGTTAGATCTTAAATCGATTAACCAACTACAAGATGTTTTAGAGAATTTTAATTTTAGCCAAAGTGCGGCGTCGCTGACAACGCAGGGCAGTGCGCATGCAGATCAATTTGGTGTTATTTATGATAATTTAGATTATTTTTTTAGAGGTGAATGGGTAAAGATTAAAACACAGTTAGATATAATTCCGACTATACGAAGCTATTACTTAACCGTAGGCTATAACAATGCACCTTTTACTTATCATCTAACCTTTGCAGACAGCGATGTAGAAATTAATGCCAATCAGAATGAAATCCCTATTGGTGCTAATGTAGAGCTTGATCAGCTGGCACAGGCTTATAACAGCGTGTTTGCAGAGTCGGCACCCGACTCACTAAAAACATGGACACTTGGTATACGATGGGATGTGCTACCTAATCTGGCATTAAAGGCGGAAGTATCTGCTTTAGAGGGCGATGAGGTTAGTAATTCTTTTTTTGTTATCCCTGAGGATGTTAGCTTTAATAGAAAAACGAATCTTTACCTTATTGGCTTAGATTGGGTATTTTGATGATGTACTCTAAGTTAACTTACGTGATTAGACATATAATACTGCTGTGTATTTTTACTTGGTCATTATTGTTTATTAGCGTACAAGCCTACGCGGATAATAGCCACACCACTAAAGTGATCATTGTTGTTAATACGGCCAATAAAAACTTAGCTTTGAGTAAGCAGCAAGTTCGCCATATTTATATGGGCGGCGCGATGAGTCGTCAATTTAAAGCAGTAAATTTACCCGCCGGAAACCCGTTACGAATCGACTTTAATACGAAATTGGTTGGCTTAACCGAATCCAGAATTCAGGCTTATTGGGCTCAGATGAGATTTACAGGGCGTAGCAAGCCACCCTTAGAGTTTAGCTCGACTAAAGAAATTATTGCGTATTTATTGAAAGAAGAAAATGCAGTTGCTTATTTACCTGCTGATACAAAAATTCCGGACGAGCTAACTGTTGTAACGCTAACGCCTTAATTTATGGTTAACTAGTAGCGCTGATTTATTTTAAAGTTAGCGCTTTAAATGCCTCTTTTGCTTGGGCTTTAGCTGCTGGAATGTGTGCTATGGCTACAGGCTTTGCAAAATAATACCCTTGCATTTCATCACTGCCATTTTTAATTAGGTAGTTAGCTTGGCTGGCTGTTTCTATACCCTCACTACATACTTTTAAACCTAGGCGTTTACTTAAATCGAGTATGGCCTTTAATACCGCCGCATCCTTTTCTGAGCTGTCAAATTGATTAACGAACATACGGTCAATTTTGATGGTATCGATATCTATTTTTGTCAGGTAGCTTAGCGATGAATAACCCGTTCCAAAATCATCAAGAGCTATAGACCCGCCCATTTGTTTTATTTGATTAAAGAATTCATTGGAGTTTTCAAAATTATCGAGATAGCTTGATTCGGTTATTTCAAACTGGATATTTGCAATGTCGACGTTGTATTTAACCAGTTTATTTTTTACAACATCAATAAAGTGATTATCTTTAAGATCATGGCTCGATAGATTTAAAGAAACGAGTACATGGTTACCTATAGTTTGCTTTAGTGTGGGTAAATCTTGAAATACCCTGGAGACAACCCACTGCGTGATTGCTTTTATTTTACCTGCTTGCTCTGCAATGGGTATAAATTCGCCTGGTGAAATAAAGCCAAGCTCTTCACTTTGCCACCTAATAAGGGCTTCAAGGCCATTAGCCTCACCATTGGCAGCTATTTTTAACTGATACACAACTTCAAACTCATTTTGCGCAATTGCATGACTAATTAAATTAGCCACTTGAGCCATTCGCTTGCTGTTTTCTAACATTTTTCTATGGAAAACAGTGTACGACCCTTTACCTTTTTCTTTTGAGGCATACATTGCGATGTCTGCATTACTAATCAATGTATTAATGTCAAACTCTGCCTCTTTAGCGTGGGCAATACCAATACTTACCCCGGTGGGTATATCCCACTGGTTAATAGTAAAAGGCGTTAGCATTGAGCTGATAATTTGCTCCGCAATATTAATAACGTCGGTGTAATTATTTATATTACGCAGCATTATTAAAAACTCATCACCCCCTAAGCGTGCAATAACATCGTTTTCGCGTAAGTGCTTTTTAATATTACTGGCTACTGCCTTTAAAAGTAGGTCACCCGTTTCATGGCCAAGTGTATCGTTAACACCTTTAAAGCTATCTACGTCAAAAAACATAATTGCTATATCTTGATGATTACTTTTACAGCGTGTTAATTCTTCTTTTAGTAAGCCCATAATAAACATGCGATTAGGTAAGCCAGTTAATATATCGAAGTTAGCTAAGTGCTCCATTGATTGCTTTTGCTTTAATAGTTGTGCGGTGTTTTTTTGATTAGTGAGCACTTGGGCATTAATAGTGTTAAGTAAGTTATTAATATCTTTGCCAAGTTGCGATACTTCGTCGTTGCCTGAGCCCTGGTATTGGAGTTGATAGTTAGTTGTTTTTTCTACTTTTTGTGTAAATTTAGAAAGTTTTAATAGCGGGCTTAATAAATGTTGGTATATCCAAAAAGAGATGAGGATGGTGATCACGATACTAAAAATAACGATAGGGGCTGCACTATAAAATAAGCTCGCTTTGCTTTCATTAAGGGGCTTATTAAAATCCTGAACAATTAATAGGTAGCCTATAGGGAACTGCTCCTCACCAATTGTTTTTAAGGCAACTAAGCCTTGGTTAGTAACACTGACGGTACGGGGCAAACTTTGTGGTTTGATCCCTTGTAACTGTGGAGAAAAATCCTCGAACTTTAAGTAATTAGGGTGCACGTAGAACTGTATTAGCTGCCAATTACTATCAAATACATTTACAAACTTTATGTGCTCGTACCTATCTAACCCCAAAAGCTCAGTTGTAATAGAAAATAAATCTATCTCTTGCGACATAACACGTAACAAATTATCTGAAATATTTGATGACATAGCATCGAGGTTTTCTTCAACTGATTGGCGGTATAAATCCTCGTGCTCATTAATAGCTAAATAAAAAACAAAACTAGCGCTTAGTACGATTAGACAAGTCGTAATAATAATAAATTTGTTACGAATACTATGAAACATTTAGCCAAATCCCTTCTTACTGTCGTGCTCTTTCACTAAAAGAGTTGTTACTTATTGTTGTTATTTATTAATAGAAGGCTTACGCGTAGCGCTGATGTTACTTACTAAATTTGTAAGTAAAAGAATGTGTTTAAATTCATAGAGTAACTATAGCTGGTTATTTTATTTTAGGCAGACTTACTTTGTTGCAATTTCATTCTTGGCTTAATAAGTGACCTGTGTAAGACTAATGCGGTTATTTATTAAATCAGGTGACATGAATGTCGAATATAAAAGCTTGGAAACTTATGAGCCTGTTTTGTTTGTTTGCAGTGCTTATGGGTTGTCAATCTAAAGAAGAGCAACTACAACAAACAATTCAAGAGTCTATTAAAAAGGCAGATGTTGAGCTCGCACAGCTTGGTACCGCGCTTGATAATGGGACTATACGTAATGCTGTATTGCTTAAAGAATATGGCAAACTCCTTAAACAGCAACAGCCAGAACTTAGTCAGGTTGTTGATGTAATTACCCTTGATGCTACAAGGCAGGGTGCCCTTTACAGTGGTTTAACACAACGACTTAAAGATATTAAAGGCACTTATTTAATCCCTCCTTACGAAGATACGCTACACAGTATTGATTTACTACGTGAGGCGGCTAAGCCTACGCTGTTTTCTGATGCGTTAACGGACCCGATTAATATGCTAGCCGATATGTCTAAGGGCAGCCTTGCGCGCGTTGGTGCTATTAGTAAAGAGGCAGAGGGCGCAGGCGAAGGTAATCAATTGGTGGGCAACCCTAATTACGGTAACTGGCAAACTAATAGTAATGGTATTAGCTTTTGGCAGTGGTACGGCATGTACCGTATTTTAGGCGATGTATTTGACCGTGTTGAATACGGACGTTGGAGCAGCCGCCGTAAATATAGCTATTACAACGATTACGGCCGCTATCGTTACTCAAGCCCTAAACAAATTAAAACGCAAAGTGCTTTAGAAACGCGTACGCGTCAATCGTACCAACGCCAAGGCAAACAGTTTACTAGCCCTTATGCGAGCAAAAAAACGGGTGCCTCGGGTTTAAGCCGCAGTAGTTATACACCGCCTAAAAGCCGCAGTAGTTACTCGCGTTCGAGTAGTTATAGCAACAGCTCTGGATCGGTACGCAATAGCGGTAGCAGAACCTCTCGTGGCGTGAGCCGTGGTAAGTAAAGAATAAGTTGGAGTTAGAAATATGTACGAATTTAATGGAATAACTACGTGGTCGCTACAAGCTTTGGCGATTGATTTTGCAATTATCGTGTTGTTATTTGTAAGCCTGAAATACATTAAGGGCTGGGTTTCAAACCTTCATGCAAATGACGAAATAACAGAACGCGATAACTTTGCTTTTGGTATTAGCTTTGCGGCAGGCTTAGTTGCACTTGCCATTGTATTAACGGGTGTGAGTAGTGGCGCCTTTGCTGCGTCGTTACAACAAGAAGCCCTGCAAATGCTAGGCTATGGTGTATTAGCCATTGTACTGATTAAATTAGGCCACTTTTTTCAAGACAAGGTCGCGCTTCGCAAAGTCAGCCTGCACGACGAAATTGTAAAAGGTAATGTAACAGCCTCTATTATCGACTTTGGTCATGTAGTGAGTGTGGCTATTGTGATTCGCTCTGCACTTTTATGGGTAGCAACAGAGGGTTGGCACGGGCTGCCTATCGTTATTGTTGCTTTTATTATTGGCAGTGTTGCACTACTGCTTGTAAGCCAATACCGCGTACAATTATTTAAGCGTACCAATAAAAGCGGTGATTGTTTACAACAAGCTATTATTGATGGCAATTTAGCTGTAGGTATACGCTACGCAGGTTTTTTAGTAGGAAGTGCCTTAGCTATTACTGCGGCATCAGGTATTGCACCGTATGCGGCCGATAACATTAATGCTAGCCTGCTTTATTGGGCTATTAGCGCGATTGTAAGTTTAGTGGCATTCATCATTTTGCATTTAATCACCATCAAAATAATTTTATCAGGTTGTGATATTTCAGATGAAGTTAACCGTCAGAAAAATGTAGGTGTAGGTGCTATTTCTGCTGCAGTGTCGTTTGCTGTCGGTATTACTATGGCAACCTTACTAGGCGCATAATCAGTGTCATCAACTACAACTAGCCCAAGTAAATCACGTTTACTTGGGCACGATATTTTACTAATAACTGTTATGGCCGTACTCGCTGGGTGCGGCCTTATTTATGAATACTTACTTTCGCATTACGCAGGGCGGGTACTGGGCTCTGTAGAGAGTGCTATCTATGCCATGATTGGCACAATGATAGTTGCCATGGGCTTAGGCGCATTTTTAGCCCGTTGGTTTAAAGATGCCTTTACCGCCTTTGCTTGGCTTGAAAGTATTATTGCCCTGGTTGGCATGGGCTGTATTTTGGCAATAGCCGGTGTAATTGCTGTAAGTTATTCACTTCCTCATTTGTTTTCTAGTATTTTTAATTTACCTCCAGATGTTGTGCTCAATGGCTATGTATTTCAAAAGCTGCAAGAGTGGTCACGCTTTTTACCTTATGTGTTTGGTTTAGTACTGGGTTTATTTATTGGTATGGAAATACCGCTTATTGCACGTATTCGCCAACATGTGTACGGGCGTTTTTTAGAAAACAATGCAGGCACTATTTATGGTGCCGATTATATTGGCGCGGGTATTGGTGCGGCTATTTGGGTAAGCATTATGCTGGCGATGCCTATAATGCAAGCTGCAGCGTGGACAGCTCTTTTTAATATACTGGCAGGGCTCGCCTTTTTATGGCGCTACCATGCTCATGTGCGCTTTGCTAAGGCACTTCTGATCTGCCATATAGTATTACTGGCACTGTTTGGGTTTATTTTAGTGATGGGTAGTAGCTGGATGAACAGCTTAAGCAATGTACTTTATAAAGATAAAGTTATTTACTCACAAGCAACTAAATACCAGCATGTAGTATTAACCGAGCGCTTAAGTAAAAACCAGCCAGCGCCTATCACCGACTTGTATTTAAATGGACGTTTACAGTTCTCGAGTATTGATGAGCAAATATATCACTCAATGCTGGTGTATCCGGCAATGCTCGCATCAAACCGGCACGATAGCGTATTAATTATTGGTGGTGGCGACGGGCTTGCCCTTAGAGATGTTTTAAAGTGGCCAGTGAACGACGTAACGTTAATTGATTTAGATGCACAGCTGCTTAATTTATTTGGCCATAAAGACGGTGATTTTACAGCGCCTGAGTCTATAAGTAAGCGGTTATTAGCGCTAAATAAACACTCGATGTTAGACCCACGCGCCAATATTATTGTGGGAGATGCGTTTTTAGAGGTTGAAAGGCTCCTTGATCAAGGTAAGCAATTTGACACTATTTTAATTGACTTGCCGGACCCTAATCATCCCGATTTAAACAAAATGTACAGCGACTATTTTTATAACCATGTACGTCAATTGTTAGCTCCCGATGGCGCAATGGCTGTGCAGTCTACCTCGCCTTATCATGCCAAAAAAGCATTTTTAAGTATTGCTAAAACGGTAAAAGCGGCGGGTTTTGATTATGTTGAGCAGTACCAGCAAAATATTCCTTCGTTTGGGCAATGGGGGTGGACAATAGCCACTAAAATGGGTCAACCAGCCAGTGGGCGAATTAAAAATATAAGCGCTATGCCGGTGCCATCAAGGTGGGTAAGTAAAGAATATTTATTAGCCAGCTTTGTATTTCCTAACCAGTATTTTGAACAAGTTAAAAGTATTGAGGTCAATAGGTTAGGTTCTGGTCAGCTATATGATTACTACCGTAATGCGTGGCAGATAGAAAGCGAATTGTATAAAAATTAATAAAACATGGTTGACATAATATGTCGGCCATGCGAATCTTAACTCAGACATAATATGTCAAACAGCAAAAAGGCAGAGACATGGAATTAAATGAACTTTCAATAAAATTAGCTTCTTTTGAAACAGAAGGCGCTAACTTTGAGTCTTTCTTGATTGCCAACCCTGGTGAGCAAGATGTTTTACAAGTCATAGTTGATGGAAACGATGAGCTTCCAATTTTTGTTACGCAAACACAAGAGCAGTTGTTATGTATTAGCTACTTGTTTGGCGAAGATGAAGTAAAAAGTGAATTACGCAACGAGTTAAACGAAACACTACTACGTTTAAACGTGCCAATTCCACTGAGTGCATTTGCTAAAATCGATAACAAATACGCGATTTTTGGTGCACTGTCGGTAAATTCATCATTAGATGATATTACCCACGAACTAGTGACACTAGCTGACAACGCTATTGACGCACTAGAAGCCGTGACCTTGTATTTAAACGATTAGTAACTAGTTAGTGGAGTTAAGATTATGAGTATATTAAAAAAATTATTTACAGCAGTACGTGGCGGCGCGCGTGAAGCGGGCGAAGCAATTGTAGATGCAAACGGCATTCGTATTTTTGAACAAGAAATAGCAGATGCGCAAAATGCACTTAATCGTGCTAAAAAGAGCCTTACAGAAGTAATGGCTAAAGAAATGCAAACTAAGCGTAAAATTAGCGCAGTTGATGCATCAATTGCTGAGCACGAAGCATATGCAGGCCAAGCACTTGAAAAAGGTAACGAAGCCTTAGCATTAGAAATTGCCGAAAAAATTGGCGACTTTGAAGCTGAAAAAGCTGAAAACGAGCAAGTATTAGCAGGTTTTAGCAATCATATTGTAGCGCTTAAACAACAAGTTAAAGACGCTGAAAAGTCGATTAAAGAAAACCAGCGTCAGCTTACTATGGTTAAAACCACAGAAAGCGTACAGCAAGCAACAATGGCGGTTAACAGCACGCTTAATACTAATAGCTCGTCTATGACATCGGCTCGTCAGTCGCTTGAGCGTATTAAACAACGCCAGCAAGATCGTAGTGACCAGTTAGGCGCTGCTAAGCAACTTGAGTCAGATACAAATGGCGACGATTTAAAAGCAAAAATGGCTGAAGCCGGTATTGGCGATACAAGCCCAAAAAGTGCTGATATTTTAGCGCGCATTAAAGCCAAGCAAAACGGCTAATAGTTCGTACATTTATAATAAAAGGTAATTAAGCGTGGCTTAGTTACCTTTTTTGCTTAAGGGATGCCTCATTATGTTTAATTTTTTCAAATCTAAAAAAGAGCCAGAACGTCAGCTTAACCATGCAAGTGAGCTTAAAAAAGGTGACATGTTTAGCGTTATCGATTCATTTGCGTATCCGTCGTGGTTAAAAGGGCAAACGCTGCGTGTTATTGATATTCAAACCTATCAATATCAGCACAGTAGTGATACTGAGTTTGTGCTAGAGACGAACAGCGGACAGGTGGTATTTTTACAAATTGAGCAAGATGATGGCGAGCAGTGGGCTAATTTTTCAATCAAAATTCAGCGTGACGACGTAGAGCAAATATTTGGGCTAGACGAATTTGCACGTATTTTTGATGAAGAGTCGTTAACCCATATACAGGTACAAAATACGCCAGAGCAGTTTATGCAGTTTTTAGCTAAAAGCTATCAGCAAAGTGAATCGCCTTATGTGTGCTATTTCCATAACAAAGATTTTCGTGGCCAGTCACTACCGCGCTATGAGCAAGAGGGTGGCGAACCTTGTGAAATGATTTGCTTAGCATCGCCAGACGAAGGGCATGGCTTAAATATTGAAATATGGGATGGCGGTGAGACCGAAGTGTCACTAACGCTAACACGCCCAATTACCGATATAGTCGACTTGTTTCCAGGAGATGCGAAGTGAGTGATGCTAAAGACAAGTGGTTACGTCAAGAGCAAGCCGTGCGTGCCACACAAATGGCATTTGATTTAAGCAGCGAAGTACAAAAGTCGATAAAAAAGCAGGCCATTGACCAAGAGCTTACGCCCTCAGATATGATCCGTAAAATTTTAGGCTTAGATGTAAAGTCTAAAAAAACACGTCAGCGCCTATCGTTTAATTTAAACGATGATGAAATAGCCCAACTTGCAACACGATTTAATGTCCAAAGTGATGATAAGCGAGCCGTAAAGCAACAAGTAGCAGAGTTATTAATTGCTCATACTAAAAACACTAAGTAGTTAATTTAGATTTATATGAATATTATTTTAATTGCTTACTTAATTATTTTTGCTTTATTTGGCACAGCTGCAAGTTACTTTGTGCGATTTATTTATGCGTACTGGGTAAAAAAAGAAATGCCAATGAAATACATTGTTAAAGCAGGAATTTGTGTGGTGCTGGTGGTGGTTATTTCAGCGTTAATACCCTTTATAGGTTAACGCTGAAATTGGCGTTTGCGCTATTTTATATCAAATGCCTGGCATTGCTGATTAATACACAGGGTTTGTACCTCAAGTACCGGTGAGCAATCGGTTAAACCTTGCGCTTTGTTTTGCGCTTTTTGTTGTTGTGTAATTTTTTGGGCAACTTCTTCGGCGTGCTCTTGAGAGGTATTAAGCGTTGAATACACAACATACTTACTTGGCCCACCACATGCTCGTGCTCCTACTTCGAGTACCTTACATTGAAAGCTTGCGGTGCAACTATTATCACTAACAATGTTATTAAGATCGTAGTTCAAGTCAGACAAATTCTGATTTTGCTCAGTACTTGATGATGTGCTTGCACAGCCGCTAAGTAATAGCATTGCGCTGGTGGCAACACTCACAATTGATAATTTAATTGCTGATGGTAAACAACTCATAACCTTGTCCTTAAAATACACTTACCGCTGAACCTTCAAGTTTAACACATTTATTTTCAACACACTGCGTGCTTGGAGAAGTTAAATGCTGGCACGTGCTCATCATTTCATTTTGTGTGTTGTAGGCTTTTTCAAGCGTTGTTATTTGCTTTGCAAGCGAACTGACTTGCCCCTCTTTAGCTGATTTTGTTGAGTAAACAACATAATCACTTGGTCCGCCGCAAGCTTTGCTTCCTACAGGCATAACCTTACATTGTGCCGAGGTATCGCACTGTGTATTGGCAATTAACGTATTAAGCTCGCTTTTTGCGGTTTTAATGTCGTTAAGTGATACTGCTTTTAAAGCGGTTTTTATGGGTTGTGATGCATCAGTAGGGGTTTTGTGCTTGTTTTCACTGCTGGTTTGTTGAGGTACTTCTTTATGCGGTACTTCTTTAAGCTCGTTCACCGAGTTAGTTGGTGCATCTTGCGATGTTGTTTCGAGGCATGCAGTTAAACAAAGTGGTAAAAGTAGGGCTAACAGTTGAGTACGCATAACAAACCTTGATAGTGATGAATTATTCATCACTATCATACACGGTGCATTTTTAACGGCAATAAAAACTATATTATCAAGTAATTAAAGCCGTTTTAGATTTACCTTTATAAACCGCCTTGGGTAAGTTTAGTGGGGTTAAGCAGTGTTTCTAATTCACTGCGTGAAAGGTCGGTTTCTTGCTCTGCGACATCAATTATTGGGCGGGCTTCTTTGTAGGCTTGCTTGGCTATTTTGGCTGCTTTTTCGTAACCGATCACCGGATTAAGTGCAGTCACTAAAATAGGATTTTTGGCCAGTGCTTTATCAATATTGGTTTGGTTTACTTTAAAACTCGCAATGGCTTTATCTGCCAATGCTTGGGCGCTATTAGCAAGTAACTCAATGCTTTGTAAAATATTGTGCGCAATAACAGGTAGCATTACGTTTAGCTCAAAATTACCCGCTTGGCCTGCCACGGTGATGGTTGCATCGTTACCTATAACTTGAGCGCTTACCATGGCTGCCGCTTCTGGGATCACCGGGTTTACTTTACCCGGCATAATCGACGAGCCAGGTTGCAGTGCTTCAAGCTCTATTTCGCCAAGCCCGGCAAGTGGGCCTGAGTTCATCCAGCGTAAGTCATTGGCTATTTTCATTTGTGCTACAGCGAGCACTTTTAGCTGACCTGAGAGCGCTACAATGGCA
The DNA here is from genome assembly GCF_028599265.1 of Pseudoalteromonas sp. Angola-4. Taxonomy (NCBI): domain Bacteria; kingdom Pseudomonadati; phylum Pseudomonadota; class Gammaproteobacteria; order Alteromonadales; family Pseudoalteromonadaceae; genus Pseudoalteromonas; species Pseudoalteromonas sp. Angola-4. The sequence goes on from NZ_JAQREK010000018.1 coordinate 12,472, forward strand.
TCTTGCGAGCCAATATTGTAAAAAAAATTACTGCTTGGCTTAAAACTTATACCCACATTTGCGCTTAAGTTTTTAGCAAACTTTGAGGCAAATTCGCCATCAGCATTTATACCCGTACCAACAGCAGTCCCGCCTTGGGCAAGCTCACATACTCGCTCTAAGCTATGGCGAATGCCTGAGGCTGCATTATTTACTTGTGATTGCCACGCGCTTAGCGTTTGCTCAAATGTAACGGGCATGGCATCCATTAAATGCGTGCGGCCTGTTTTAACTATTTTGCCAACGTCTGCCTTTTTTTGCTCTAAACTCTGCGATAGTTTTTCAAGAGATGGCAGTAATTCATAAACCACGTTAATAGCACTACTTAGTGCAATGGCTGTAGGCACTACATCGTTAGAGCTTTGCCCCATATTTACATCATCGTTGGGGTGAACTGGCTCATTACCAATGCGGGTTGCAAGCGTTGCGATAACTTCATTAGCGTTCATGTTCGAGCTGGTGCCTGAGCCAGTTTGGAAAATATCAACCGGGAAGTGCTCGTAATGCTCGCCATCAATAATTTGTTGGCATGCTTGCTCAATAGCGTTGGCTTTACTTTTACTTAAGTGATTTAGCTCAAAGTTACTTTGTGCTGCAGCTTGCTTAATGTATGCAAGCGCTGTTACAAACTGTTTTGGCATAGTTAAGCCGCTAATAGCAAAGTTGTTAACTGCACGCTGGGTTTGCGCTTGGTATAGCGCATCATTAGGGACCTGTAATTCACCCATGCTGTCGGATTCGGTTCTAAAATTGCTCATAAGTCGCTCCTTAAAAAGGGTTAAATTCGTGACTGAGTACGCGAGCTTCGCGCTCAAGTTTTAAAAATTTTTCAGTATCGTTATGTGCATAGTAAAAGCGTTTTAATGCCAATAAGGGTTTATATAATTGCTCAAGGCATTGCTTACGAATGGCATTGTGTATTAGAGGGTCGCACATTTTATTGATAATTTCATGGTGAGTGCGTAATAAATACAACTCTTGTAGTAAGGGGTTACGCTGTTTTTCAAAGCTTTTAGCAACGTTTAAAGCGGTTTCTATGTAGTGAGCTACCACCATAGGCGCATGTAAGCCTGGGCGTAAGCAGTTACAAGCAAGTTCATGATGATAAGGCTGTAATGCCTGAAAGGGAGACATAAAAAAACCGATTTAAGTTAACGATAATAGTTATCATTACATTTAATCGGTTTCAGTGTAAACAGTTATTATAAAAATTATTTGCAGCGTTTAATTGAGTATCAATTATAGCCAAGAATGAATATTTGGTCTGTTTCATGTTTTTTTAGCGCCTGTTGATTTTGGTTACAGTGAGAAAGTAAGTCGATTACAGTGGCTCTACTATCACAGGTGCTACTTGGTTTTTCGGTGCTTTTTTCTGTCACTGAGACCACAGCGTCTACAGCGGTGTAAGGGGGAGTATGCATAATTTTATCCTCGTATTTAATATTGGTAATACACCCTACTTAGGGTTGATTTAATTAAAGCATAATACATACCATCGTCTTATTTTTATTTTAGTGCCATGAATTAACTCACTTTTATAAATTATCTATAAAACTTTAATTGTTCAGTACCATTTTTTTTGCGTTAATGTTGTGCAATAAGTTTCAATATTGGTGCAGGTCATGATCAAACCTTTCTCACAAGCGTGTGAAAACAATAAGGGTCCTATTTTAGAGGTGCTTAAAACGGCTTTTAATAAGACAAAATCGGTACTCGAAGTAGGCTCGGGTACGGGGCAGCATAGTGTGTTTTTTGCTGAGCAATTACCGCATTTACAGTGGTATACAAGTGATCGCCATATTAACCATGAGGGCATAAATTTATGGCTTAAGGAGGCAAATTTAACTAATTTACACGGCCCTCTTGAGCTTGATTTGAATTATGCATGGCCGGTAAATAACGTAGATGCTATTTACACAGCAAATACGTTTCATATTGTAAGTTGGCAGTTGGTTGAGCAATTTTTTAAAGGGGTTTCAACGCACTTAGCAAGCCAGGGAGTAGTGTGTATTTATGGCCCTTTCAAATACCAAGGGCAGTTTACAAGTGCAAGTAATGAAGAGTTCGATCGCTTTTTAACACAGCGTGACCCATTTAGCGGCATTCGTGATTTTGAGGCCATAGAGCAATTAGCAACACAAGCAGGCCTTAGACTCATAAGTGATACAGCTATGCCAGCTAACAATCAGTTATTGGTTTTTAAACGGCAGTAAATCAGCGCACTGCGTTTTATAAATTGTCATATGTTGGCGTTCTCGCTTTAGGTAGTCGTTTATTGCTGCTCTAAAGTCGGGTTCAACAATATAGTGGCTGGAGTAAGTAAAAACAGGCTCAAACCCACGAGGTATTTTATGCTCACCTTGAGCGCCGGAGTGAAAGCAATGTAAGTTATGCTTAATCGCAAATTCAATCCCTTGGTAGTAACACAGCTCAAAATGAAGAGAGTCTATTTCTTCGCTGGCGCCCCAATAGCGGCCATACAAGGTATTTTTACCTTGTAAGCTTAGTGTTGCTGCCACTATTTTGTTGTCTTTTTTGGCGAGCATAATAATTAGCTGATCGCCCATTAGTGCCTGTAATAAAGTAAAAAACTCAATATTTAAATACCCTAAATGCCCAGAACGTTTTAAATAAGTACGCTGATAAAACTCACAAAATAGCTGCATTGTTTCAGGGCTTAGGTGCGAGCCTTGCAGCCATTCAATGGTAATATTTTGCTGTGCTATTTTAGCTCGCTCTTTTTTTAGCGTTTTTCGTTTGCGTGCGGTGAGTGTATTTAAAAAATCGTCAAAGGTTTTAAAGCCTTTATTAAACCATTGAAACTGCACGCCTACGCGCTGCATTATTTCGTCAGTACACAGGGCTTGAGCTTGAACCTTTGGGCAAAAGTTAACATGCCAGCCAGACCAACCTTGCTCCACACTGGTTAAATTTAATTGCTTTTTTATGTACTCGTATACGCTTTGTGTATTCGTATGTGCAATGGCAATACGCTGGCCTTCAATAGGGCTAAAAGGTACACCGCTTAGCCATTTAGGGTAATAGGCTAATCCGTGTTGCTCGTAGGCTTCTGCCCATGCCCAATCAAAAACATACTCTCCGTAAGAGTGGCTTTTTAAATACCCAGGTGCGAGTGCGACTAATTTGTCAGCTTCATAAACCGCTAAGTGCAGAGGCTGCCAGCCTGTCTCTTTGTTTACACAGTGGCTTTGCTCTAATGCATATAAAAATGCATGGCGGGTAAAAGGTTCATTACCGAATAATCGAGTCCATTCGTGTACGTCTATCTGGTTAATATCACTAAACCATTGGTGGGTAAAAGTTGCCATTACTGCTTACCTTGGGCTGCTTTATAGTGGGTGGTGGCGTTTTAAACTAAGTTAACACAAGCGCATTTATTTAGCGCATTATTGTATTAGTGCTCTTCAATTTCGGCGTATTGGGCTAAGCACGCGGTTAGCTTAACCAGTTCTAGCGGTTTTGCAAGATGCTGATTAAAACCAACGGCTTGAGCATGGGCTTTATCCTCAGGCATAACATCGGCGGTCAGCGCAATAATAGGCAGCTCTACCTCACTTTTAAATTGCCTAATTAGGGCGGTGGCTCTGTAACCATCCATTATTGGCATTTGGCAGTCCATTAAAATTAAGTCAAAGTGTTGCTCTTTTGCTATATCTACTGCCGCTTCACCATTTTCGACAATATGGGCAACAATACCTAATGAGCCTAGCATGGCTTTAATTACCATTTGGTTTACCGGGTTATCTTCTGCTACTAGCACTTTTAAAGCCGCCAATTTAGTACCCGAGTATACAAGCTCGGCTTGCTCTTGTACTGGGCTGGTGCGAAGCTCAACGTCAAATTTAAACGTAGAGCCAACGTTTGGTTCGCTCTGTAATGTGACGTTACCGCCCATTAATTTACTGAGCTCTTTTACGACTGTTAAGCCCAGGCCTGTGCCACCGTATCGCCTTGATGTTGAGTCGTCGGCTTGGGTAAAGGCACTAAATAGCTTGGACTGCTGGGTAGGCTTTATGCCAATACCCGTATCTGTAACGGTTACGGTAATTTTAACTTTGTCAGTACTGATAAACTCTCCGCCAAAGTCTACATTTACTTTGCCTTGCTCTGTAAATTTTATTGCGTTGCTGCAAAGGTTTAGCACTACTTGCTCAAAGCGTAAAGGGTCGCCTACATACCAAGTATCTACCGGAAGATGACTGCTAACCTGCCAGCCAATGCCTTTATTGGCTGCACTGGCCTCAAACATTGTGTTAATACGCTTTATAATTGCATGAAGGTCAAACGCTGTGCTTTCTAGCTTAAGCTTATGTGATTCAATTTTTGAAATATCAAGTATGTCGTTAATCAGGTTTAGTAAGCTTTTAGATGAAGAGTTTATTTTGTCTAAGTAACCAATAAGAGTGTGTGCGTTGTCTTCTTTGCGCGCTAATGATGAAAAGCCAATAACTGCATTTAATGGTGTGCGTATTTCATGGCTCATATTGGCTAAAAATCGGCTTTTAGCCTGATTAGCTAAGTCAGATTGCTTTTTAGCTTGCGCAAGCGAATGGGTGCGCTCTGCGACTTTTCGGGTAAGGGCAATTTGTTGCTGATTAAAAAGCAGTAAAACAATTAAAATTAAAGCGCATACCACCAATTGCAAGGCCATTAAATACAGTGTTAATTGGTTATTATGGGGGGCAAGGTATTTTTCTTTTAAGGCTAAATGTGCATTCCATGTTTGCCCACCAAAGCTGAGTTTTAGTTTCATAACACGGCTGCCCTGAGCAATATTTAAACTTTTGCCGTAGTTACTATAAAATGCGGGCTTATTTACATCTTCATAGAGCGCAATAGAAAACATCTCTGATTGTTGCTCGTTAATCGCTTGCTCAATAATATTACGCACTAAAAACACACCTGTTGCGTACCCCTTTATAATAGCTTTTTGCTGTTGTTGTTCGTACACGGGGGCAAATAGCAGATAGGCAGGCTCAGGCTCAGCTGTTTGCACTAACTGAATAATTTTAGTGCTGACTGGCTGATACCTAATTGCAGGGTTTACTAGCGATGCTTTTCTGTCTGGGTTTGAATACACATTAAAACCAACCGCTTTTTGGTTGCCATTAAAAGGAGCAATGTATTTAACGATGACCATAGGATCGTCTGGTTCAAGGGGCTCGCCGACAATTTCAAAGTCTAGGTGGTATATATCGGCAACTTCTTGGGTAAACGAAGCTCGCTCACTTTGCGCTATTTTTTGATTCCACGAAAGCGCTTTAATAAACGAATGCTGTGCCAGTAACTCGCTGGCGTAGGCGTAAAAGTCTTGTTGGTTTAAATCTGGGTTAGATTGTACTTGGCTGGCTAAGCTTTGCACCGCTATTAAACTTTGGTTGATGTAGCGATATAAGCTATTTTCAATAATGTGAGCTTCTCGCTCGGCGACTTTAACGGTATTTTGTCTGTTTTCTTGGTTATAAAGCTGGGTAGTTACTGCAACAGATACAAATAAAATACTACATACCGCTAACGTAGGCAGCGGCGATATAGGCCTATTTTGCCCCTTAAACTGAGTAAGCACCAATAGCAGAGGAGTGGCAATAATTACGCCTAATGAGTCTCCTAGCCACCAAAATAACACATTTTGCCAATGATCTTTAATATCGTATGCGGAGTTAAATTGGCTCAGCGCAAAAACCCCAAAATTTGCTGAAATTAAACTAACCGCAATGCCCACAACAAGAATAAAATAAATGATACTTGCGCGTTTTTTAAAATACAGCGGGTGTCCAAGCCAATATTTAAGTAAACCAGCCCCCACCATTGCCTGCAATACAATGCCAATAGCAATATACATGGCTTGGCTGAAGGTATTGCCAACCAACACCATATCGTGAGCTGTGCTGTCAAAAATATTAAAGTTAAAAGCAAAGGCTGCTATAAAAAGCGCTGGAATGAAGCGCCACCACCACATATAGCATCCAACTAAGGCAATGCCTGCAGGTAACCATACCGGGATAATTTGAGTATTAAAGGCGAGTTTAGTGAGTGAAATACCAATTAAAAAGTACGCTAATGAAAAAATTATGTAAAAGATAACTGAATGATATTTTGAGTTAAAATTTTTCACATAGCTCCCTGACTTTTTAAAAGTACTTAATTTTAAATATCAGTATAGCGAACAGTATGTTATTTGCGGTATTTTTTAATATATGTTGTAAAAAGTGTACCTTGCGCAACGTGTAAACTGCTTATTTAGCAGTTAAGGTTGTTTGCTCAGCTGCTGTTTTTGCTGCTGTAAAATAGAGATTTGTTGCTCTACAGCACTAATTAATGCGTTATAGCGATTTTGAATCGCCGTAGTTTTAGTGGCTATCGCATCGGCTATTGATTCGGCGCCCATTCTATTAGCTTGATCTTGAGTAACATAGCTGGCTTGTTGTTTGGCGTCGGCTAAGTCTTCTTTATAGTTTTTGATAGTAAGCTGGTGGCGTTTAATTTCACGATCAATTTTTTTAATCTCAATGTAGTTATCTACAGAGGCACCAGGAATTGCGGGTGAGTTTGCATTATTGCCGTACTTATCGGCAACTAGTGGCTGTTTTAGCTTAATAACTTCTGCATTGTCAGCACAGGGTGTTTGGCTAAATGTAGCGACTCCTTTAATTGTGCATTTATAAACCGTAATGTCTTGGGCTGCGTGTGTACTTAAAGCCACAAGGCCTATTAAAGGTGCAATTAAACGAAACATAATTAAACTTACGTTAGTGGAGTTGTTATTAATAATGCCGTAACTACCCAGTGTATTCAATGTGTTTTGATTCACCTATTTTAATAAGAAATGGTGGAGAAGGAGGGATTAGCTTAATTACATCCATGTAATTAATTGCTTCGCAACGCCTACGGCGGCTTAAAGTGTTCCAGACATTTTATCGGACCCTAGCGAGGATTCTCACCCTCCTTGGATACATGGGTTGTTAAATTTTAGGCACAAAAAAACCGCAACTAAGCGGTTTTTAATAAGAAATGGTGGAGAAGGAGGGATTAGCTTAATTACATCCATGTAATTAATTGCTTTGCAACGCCTACGGCGGCTTAAAGTGTTCCAGACATTTTATCGAACCCTAGCGAGGATTCTCACCCTCCTTGGCTACATGGGTTGTTAAATTTCAGGCACAAAAAAACCGCAACTAAGCGGTTTTTAATAAGAAATGGTGGAGAAGGAGGGATTCGAACCCTCGATAGAGCTACAAACTCTATACTCCCTTAGCAGGGGAGCTCCTTCGGCCACTCGGACACCTCTCCAACGCATAACAGATTGTATTAACGGTAGTTTATTCATACCATTAATTAAATAGTGGTGGAGAGATAGGGATTTGAACCCTAGATAGGCTACAAACCTATGCCGGTTTTCAAGACCGGTGCATTCGACCACTCTGCCATCTCTCCGTGACGCAGAATAATACTTAGGTGATACCGTCGTGTAAATAGCAAATAAACTGTTTGCTTAAAAAGTAGGCGTAATTACGGTTTTTTTTGTAAATAGAGGGAAATTAGAAGGATTTAAACTAAAAATTAAAGGGTGGCAGCAAACTAAGGGAGCTAAAGAAGCGCTTTCAATAGTGGTTAGTTGTTTACTGCCCCTGCTTAATAATCATAACAAGGTTGATTATTTGTATTGCGCGGCGCTGTTTAATGCTAACTTTTTGCCCATACGGTTTAATTTAGCAAGCATTTTAGCTTTACGGTTAGTTGGTTTTACGCCAAGGTGGGCTGCTGCATTTTGGTTTAGGGTGTTTATTGGGTTCATGTCTTTGCTCCAAGGTGTATGTGTTTAAATCGCGAGCATTTTGACTCTTTTTTGTTTAAAAATACAACAATATAAACTAAGGCTTGGCTATTAGTTATTTTTATCTGAATTTGTATTGTTTTGTTTTTAATTAAAACTACTAAGTGCCCATTTTGCATAGTTATTTAACCAGGGGAACAAGCTTTTAATTTGTTTTATAAGTATTTTTTGTGTTTTTTAATGTTTTTAGTAAATTTTTACGCACTTTTATGATTAATTATTCAGATAAATTAATTTTAACTTAATTCTTATTTATGCTGGCGTACTGGCTCATAGGAGGTAAATTACTTGCAGTTGTTAATAATAGTTAAACCGAGCGTAAAAAACGTGGTGTTAGAACACTTTGATTGGCTTAAAAAAACATGCCAGAAGAAAAATATTCTCTATATTACGGTTAAAACGACAGGTAATTTTGAGTACGACTTAGCAAACGTTAAATTGAATGCACAAAAAAGCCAAATAGCAGTGGCTATTGGTGGCGATGGCACGCTTAATTTGGCGCTTAATGGCGTGATTAACAGTGCATGTAGTTTGGCAATATTACCTTGTGGTACGGGCAACGATTTTGCCCGTCGCTTTCATTGCACAGCTAAACAATGGCAAAACGCTATTTTTAATGCCCCCACACACTTAATTGATGTAGGTAAAATTAATACTCGTTACTTTATTAATGTGGCTGGTGTTGGTTTTGATGCTCATGTAATTAAGCAGTTGGGTCATTTACAAAGCATGTCAGCTTGGCGCTATAAGTGGATGAGCTTTAAATCGCTCTTTACTTACAAAGCAAGCACACTAAATGGAGCATTTTTAAATAAGCAATGTAGCTATCAAAATTTAATAACTGTATTTGCGAACTCTCAGTATTTTGGTGGCGGCATTAAAATAGCACCTAGGGCTAAAATTGATGATGGGCTGCTTGATTGCTACCAAATGCAAGCGGGTAGTCTTGTTGATCACTTATATAGCTTTATTAAATTAATTTTTAAGCGCCACCATACTTTAAAAAAGCTTACTTATAGCCAACTCAAACAGGCGCGTATTAATACTAGAGATTTATTAATTGAGGCCGATGGCGAGCTAGTAGGTGTTACGCCCGCGGTTATTGCTATTCATGAGCAGGCTATTAATTTTCATATACCAATAAAAAAGCGCCTACAGTAGGGTAGGCGCTTTTGTGTTAGTGCGTTAAAAACGCCTCTAACTGGGGACGGAGCCATTTTTAGCAACGCAGCGGCTTGCTAAAAAGGCGTTAATTCTTTTTGTGGGGGTAAGTACAATTGCATTACCCAGTAGTACTAAACTAAAGCCGGCAAAGGTGTTTGCATGCCATTCAAAGCCTTCAAAAAAGCTGCTTAATGCAACGGCCACTAACGGAAACAGCACTATGGCGTAGCTTGCTTTTTCGGGGCCAATGTTTTTTAACAAGGCAAAATAGCAGCCAAACGCAATCACAGTGCCAAAAACCGATAAATACAATAGCGACAACCAATAGCTGGTAGGGGCACTAAAACTGACCGTTATACCATTTATTAATACATAAACGGCTAAACCTACTGCGCTATATAACATGCCCCATGCGTTACCCTGCAGCACACCTATTTGACGATTAGAATTACGTACACTAATCATATTGCCCAATGAAGCCACAAAGGTACCCCCAAGGGCAAGTAGTAACCCGACCAACGCCCCATTACTCAAGTCGAATTGCTGTAAATGCGGCCAAAACAGACAAATAATACCCACTACGCCAATTAACGCGCCGCAGTAAATACGTTTGGCAATGGGCTTTGCAAAAAATAAACGGGTGTTGACTATGTTCATTATCAGCAACATTGAAAATGCAATAGAGGCCATTGCCGATGAGAGGTAGTTTTGTGCCCAATACAAAAGCAAATAATTTAAGCCAAAGTTAGAAATGGCCAATAAAGCAAAAAAGCCATGATCGACTAACGAAAATCGCATATTAGGCTTTTTGTAGGCCACAAATAGCCACATACATGCAGCTGCAATGGCAAAGCGATAAAACAAAGAAAGCTCCACAGCAATATCGCCTAGCTGAAACGAAATCGCGAGCCACGTAGAGCCCCAAATTAACACTGTTGTGAGATATAGCGCTGCGCTTTTCATGGCAAACCTCTAAAAAACCGATTGAGTGGTTATTTTAGAGTCTATCTGTATACTTACCATATACAGAAAAGTATAAATGTAACCTATACAGATTTGAGGCGAGATATGCAGCCAGCTGCCAATAAGCAAAAAGCCGAGTTTTTATACCAACAAGTTATTGAACTAATTAAAGACATGCAAGCGCAAAAGGTGTTACTACCTGGGGAAAAGCTTCCTTCGCTTCGTAAAATGGCCAGTAACTTAAATATTAGCATTCCGACGGTTAAGCAAGCGTATCAAGCGTTAGAAGATCAAGGGTTAGTAGAGGCACGTGAAAAATCGGGCTACTTTTTAACGGTGCTTAATACAGTTTACAGTTTGCCAAAGCGTGTAAAACTAAGCCGTGAGCCTGTCACTGTAAATAAACAAGCATTAATAGAGCAGGTATACAGCGCTATTCATCAACCTAATATAATTGCCTTTGGTATTGCCAATCCCGTTGCTGCAGCGCCTACCGATAAAGCTTTAGCCCGTACCATGCGCCGGGTTATGACAATTGCTGGGGCGAGTGTTATTAATTATGGCCCTATTGATGGTTTTGCTGCGCTTAAAAAGCAATTAGTGCATAGATACTTAGGCTTTGGTATTGGTGTAAATATAGATGAACTGGTGATCACCAATGGCGCGCAAGAGGCGCTGGCTATCGCACTTAAGTGTGTTACTAAGCCCGGCGATGTGGTTGCAATTGAAACCCCGTGTTATCACGGCATTATTGAACTAATAGAGAGCTTAGGATTAAAGGCGCTTGAAATTCCGCTATGCCCCGACAATGGTATTTGGCTTAACGACTTAGCTCAAGCGCTTGAACAACATGATATAAAAGCATGCTTGTTTTCGACCGCCATAAATAACCCGGTTGGCAGCTTTATGAGCGATGAAAGCCGTAAGCAAATGGTGGACTTAATAGAGTCACATAATGTTGTTCTTATAGAAGATGATGTGTACGGTGATCTGCACTTTACTGCCAAGCGTGGCACGCCCGCTTTAGCGTATTCAAAAAAGGGGCTTGTGATCAGCTGCGCCTCGTTTTCAAAAACGGCTGCACCAAGTTATCGAGTAGGTTGGTTAATAGCAGGCAAGTTTGCAGGTCAAGCGCGCCGGCATAAGCGTGCATTAAGTTGCTCTGCCTCACTTATAAATCAGTGGACGCTTTCTGAGTTTATAGCCAGTGGTGAGTATGACCGTAATTTAAAAGTACTTAGGCAGCGCTTACGTAATAACAAAGAGCGCATGCGGTGGTGCTTATTAAACGCGATGCCTAAAAATACACGTATTAGTGACCCTAAAGGTGGGTGTGTTATTTGGCTTGATTTAGGCCAAGGGGTAGACAGTCAAAAGTTATTTTTACTGGCGTTAGAAGCTGGTATTAGCATAACCCCCGGACTTATTTTTTCAGCAAGTAATAAGTATAAAAGCTGTATTAGGCTAAGTTACGGGGTGCAGTGGAGCGAAAAAATAGACCAGGCTATTACCACGTTAGGTGCGCTGGCTCACACGCTAAAAGAATGAAAAAAGCAGCACCTAATATACAAGTGCTGCTAAAGGGATGTTAAATACGGTGCGGTGTATTAGTTTTGTTTAATGGTAAATAACTCGTAGCCTTTTAGCTGCGGTAACTGCGCTACTAATTGCTCTTCTTGCTGTGCTATGTTGGCAAAGCTGTCGCATAAAGAGTTGGCACGCTTTTCAAGCGCACTGGCATGCAGCTCTACTTTTTCTTCTATTTGCGCGCCCATATTTTCCATGCGTTGCTCAAATGCATCCATATCTCCACCCGAACCAAGCAGCTCAGAGCCTAAAGCAACTAAAATACTGCCCATTGATTGCATAACGGCAGACTCAACCACGGTTTCTATTTGCTCCTCAAATTGGTGTTCAAAGTTTTCACCAAATTGATTAAAGCTTTGTTGGCCCATTACAAACGTACCTTGTTGATAAAAGGTGTTTTCTACTTCAAGTCTTATATCGTCCATCAGGCCAGATAAGTCATCAAGGCCATCAATATTAAATGCGTTAGCTACTTCCTCTAGTGCTACACCGGCTATTTTTACTCCGTCTAGGGCAATATTAGCGACCTCAGGTAGCTGCGTACGTAAGTTGTCAGAATACTGGGTAAGCGCTTGGCGCTGTTCGCTATTAATGGATACTTGTTCGCCATTTATAGTTAAGTTGCCATTGCTGTTAAAGCGCATGAATTGATTAGATGCGGTAAAAATTTCTAGTTCGCTAGGTTTAATGCGTACATCGTTTTTAAACTCTACATTGCACTGCTCATTGCTAAACGAAATACCCGCATTGTTATCGTTATGTGCCATTGCAGCGGGTGTACAAATTAAAGCGCTTACTAATAGTAAATTTTTCATGTTTATTCTCTAATAATTGTTGATGACAGCTAAGTATTAACAAGTTTGATGCCATTATTTGTTTTTATTTTAAAACAGTGGGTTATGAAAATTTGTGTGTTTGTAATGATTTTTAATTTTGATAAATAAACTACTTTTTAGTCAAAAACACTAAAAATAAATAAATGATAAATTTTATTTGTCGAAACGATAAAAAACTCTCACTTTCCACTTTCTTAATTTAGCGCTATTTATTCACAATATTGACATGAAGGCTATTTACGATAGTCACGTGGCTTTATTTTGGTGTTAATTTGTTCGTATTTTAGCGCTAAACATTTTTTAATTTACCAAGTGCAGGAATAAACCTGAGTTGGTCTCAAACACTTTATGGAGTGGGTTGTGGGTAAGACATTTAGTTACGATGCGCTAGATGATGATTTTGTTGAAGACGAGTACGAAATGGTCGGGCGTAATCAGCATGACAAAAAAAAGCAAAAGGTGAAAAAGAAGTTGGAAGATTACCTTGAGCAAAAACGTTTGCGTAAAAATCTAGGTGAAGACGACTTAAACGATTACATAGACTAAATTGTGCTAGTTAAAATAATGCGCCTTTTTATTAGGGTTTGAATGTGCGTTTACGCATGTTTAAAGGCTAAATATTGGCAATAAAGAGGCTTTATGCCTCTTTATTACTTATTGTGCACTTAATTTAGCGAGTGCTTGTTGAATAGTGGTTTCTAGCTTTTCTGGTTTTGTAAAAGGCGCATAGCGCTTGATAGGTGTGCCATCGGACGCTATCAAAAACTTGGTGAAGTTCCACTTTATTTTTCGTGTTAAAAAGCCGGGTAAGGCCGATTTTAAATACCTAAATACAGGGTGGGCGTGACGACCGTTTACATCCACCTTAGCGGCCATTAAAAAGCTTACCCCGTAATTAATTAAACAGCCTTGTTGTATTTGCGTTGCGTCGCCTGGCTCTTGCTGACCAAATTGATTACATGGAAAACCAATAATAACCAATCCGTTTTTCGCGTACTTACTATGAAGAGTTTGTAGCGACTCGTACTGCTTAGTAAAACCACACTCACTTGCGGTATTAACAATAAGCACAACCTTGCCTTCAAAGTCGCTAAAATTAATTGTTTTACCGTCTAACGCAGTAGCCGTTAATTGATGAAATTCATGCATGATGGATGCTTTTTTATTGTTGTTAGCTACATTCTACCCGCTGTAGCGCGTTACTAAAAGTATAAAATTTAGGCTTGTTAATACCGCGCTTAACTATGCGCTAATGGGTTGGTTGTTATTTAGGGCGTGTTGAACTTTGCGGATTGAAATTTGTTCAACCTAGGGGCGATCAAATCGCGGCGCGAGGTTTGTAACCTAGTGGGCTAAGTAAAAACCGAGCAAAGCTTCCGCGTCCTGCTCACGCCCCTTACCTACATCCATGTAGGCAACAAAGAGTTTATCGCCCCTAGGCAGAACCCAAAGGGCAGCGCATGTTTGGCATTTATGCTACGTTATCGCCTATTTATGGGGAATAACCACACTTCACAGGCTCTGCCTTGCCTAAAAACCAAACATACTGCTGCAAATTCAAACGCCAAAGGTCAACACGCCCTAGTTTAAAATTAAAAATAACCCCATACTGGCAAGCGTTGTGTAATAAATATTATGTGTTTTATAGGCAACAATAATGGCAACGATGGCTGCGCTTAAATAAGGGTTGTGCCAGTTTAGGTTGAGCCCGTCTTCATTTATAAAAATAATGGGTACCCAAATAGCGGTTAGTACAGCGGGTGCGCTAAAGCTTAAAAACTGCTGCATTTTAGGGCCCACTTTAAAACCAAGGCGTTGATGTAAAAATAAGTAACGAGTAAAAAAGGTAATACACGCCATTAATAATATAGTGAGCATCATAATGGGCTGTCCTTTTTTTGTGTAAGCCTTGCAGTAAAGTAGCCTGCACTCATTGCAAGTAGAGCAGCACAAACCAACCACAACTCAAACCCCGTGCTTTTTAAAACTGTGGCGCTAATACCCGCAACAATCACAGTAACCAGCGAGGCTAAATTTTTTATGCCCGGTACCACAAGCGCAATAAATGTAGCTGCAATAGCAAAGTCGAGCCCTAAATTTGTTAAATCAGGGAGCACACTTCCTGCAACTATGCCTATGAGTGTCCAAAGGTTCCATGCAATATAAAAACTAAAACCCGCGCTTAAAGCGTATATTAGGCGCGCTTTTGTTTTATAGGCTTTGCGGTGATGCGAAAAGGCAAACAGCTCGTCGGTTAGTACAAAACTTATTGGTAAGCGCCACCGTAATGGCTGTGAAATAACTTTATGGCGTACGGCTAAACCGTATAAAAAATGCCGAGAGCTAATAATAAATGTGGTAAATAAAATAGTCAGTAAAGGGGTGTTACCGGCCATTAGTTCAATTGCAACTAATTGTGCTGAACCCGCGAATACAAGTAATGACATTGCTTGTGTTTCAAAGGCACTAAAGCCATTTTGAATCGCTAAAGAGCCACATAATATTCCCCAAGGAACAACCGCCAGACAAAGCGGGAGCATATCAAAAAAACCTTTTAATACTGCGCGTTTAGTTATATTCATTAATACAAGTAAGTAATAAGTTTGTGCGTTTAGTGTGCCATAAATAGCGCTTTATGTAATATCATTAATGCAGCGGTAGTAAAACTTTGGAATAATGGCTTTAGTATCAAAATAATGTGCCAGAGCCTGGCAACAAGTTAAGGATTTATATGCAAAGTATAAAAGTATGGGATGGCTTTATAAGAAGCTTTCATTGGTTATTAGTGATTAATATTGCTGTGCTTTACTTTAGCATTGACGAGGGCATGATTGAGCTTCATTTTGTGGCTGGCTTTTTCGCAATCGCATTAATAGTGACCCGTTTAGTTTGGGGGCTGGTGGGCAGTAAAACGGCAAAGTTAAGCGCGTTACTGCACTCGCCAATAGCAGTATTTAAAGAGTTTAAAAAACCCAGTAAAGGAGTGGGTCATTCGGCGCCAGGTAGCTACATGGTTTTGTTGTTTTTTGTACTTATTATAGTGCAGTTAGTGACCGGACTAATGAGCAGTGATGGCATTTTGACTGATGGGCCTTTGGTTGAGTATGTGTCGAGCTCAACGGTTGATTTTGCAAATTGGCTGCACCGCCTTAATTTCGATATTTTATTTTATGCCATTTGTCTGCATGTTACTGCCATTGTTGTGTATAAAATAAAAGGAAAACCACTTGTCAAAGCAATGATCACCGGTAAACAGGCTAACAGCGAGCAAGCCACTCAAACTAATATAGATAACACGAAAGCTCCTTGGTTGGCGTGGGCTATTTTTGTTGGATTGTTAGTGCTACTGGCAGTTACGTGGGGCAAAGAACCACTTAGTTATTTGCTAAGTTAATAGCTAACAAAAAAACAAAACGGCGCATAAAGCGCCGTTTTAGTGTGTATTGTTTTAATTGTAATTAGTCTTTAAATTGCTTGTGGCAATCTTTACAGCCTTTGGCCCATGCGCCAAATGCCTTACCAATTACCGCCTTATCGCCAGATTGAGCTGCTAAAGCTAGCTTATCTGCATTGGCAGCAAAGGCATTGGCTTTTTTAACAAAGGTTGCATTATCAGACCATACATCAGCTAATGCTGCTGTATCACCTTTATCAGTGCCTTCGTAAAACGCTTCCCATGGCATTTTAGAAAGAGCTGCTGCGTTATTAGCGCGCATTTTAAATTGCTCTGCATCAAAAGGAATTTTACCTTTTAGCATTGCGCCCATATCGCTAATTTGCACTGAAATCATAGAAAACGCAGCTTGACGGTATTCAATAGCATCACTTGGCTCTTTAAATGCAGTATTTGCAGATACGCTAAGTGTACATGTTGCTAAAGCAACCCCTGCTAAAAATTGTTTTAATTTCATGTTTATTAATCCTTATATTTTATTTCTCGACGAGTGTTTTTGTATCTTAGCCTCTGCTTTTATTCAAGCGAATAGAGCAAAATTAATTAAAAGTTAATCGTTTAAATCTATATCAGCGAATATCATCCCTCGGCGCATACTGCGGGTGGCCAAAAATACTTCACCAAGTAGCGACATAAAACCACATATTAATAAGGCCATTGCAGCCACAAAGCAGCTGGCAATTGTTACCCCTAAATTAATAGACTGAATGTGTGATAAGAATAACAGCATAACCACAGCGCATACTAGCAGGGCGCTAAGCACACTCATACTAAAAGCAATATGAATACATCGAGAGCGCTTTAACAGGGCTCGCAGCTCTGTGGCCAGGGTTTTATTAAAGTCTTCATCGGTACTTACCTTGAGTTTTCGCTCAAGTTGTCGCGCACGGTCAGTAATGCGTGCTAAACGATTAGATAAAACCCCGAGCGTGGCAGCAATACCCGTAATTAAAAAGACAGGGGCGACGGCAGTCTGAATTACTTTGGCCATGGTTAAAATATTTATAACGTCGTTACTCATTTATTTTCCATAGAGGAGTTAGGATTTGTTTACAGTGGTTTACAAATGTAAATCAATATAAAAGCACTTAATATACAGTATGTTAAGTGCAAAAAGAGTGCTTAAGCACGTCGGGTTGTAACTTACTTGTAATATCGCTGTTGCTAGCATAGGTGCTGAAGTTTTATATTAAAATCACAATTCTAATAATATTGAATTGAGTAAATACAATAATATAAAACTCACTCCAGGGGAAATAATGTCTAATATAACACTAAAAAGAACCGCTATTTCATCAGCTATTGGTTTAGCTATGATGTCATACGGTGCAGCCGCCGCACCTGATTTATCTAAAGGATATGTCCCAGAAACATCAAGTGTAAAAACATACTCTCAAAATAAAACTATTTCTAATAAAGCGCGTTATATTATTCAACTTGAAGACGAGCCGCTAGCAACCTACAAAGGCGGCATTGCAGGGCTTGAAGCAACCTCTGCAGCAGTAACTGGGGATAGTAAAGTTAATCTATCTTCAGCACCGGCTTTAAAGTACAGCAGCTACTTAAAAGCAAAACAAAAAAGTGTAGCGAAAAATGCTGCATCAGTGAGTGGTGGCTCTGTATCACATTCATTTAGCACGCTATTTAACGGTATCGTAATTGAAGGCGCGCAAGGTCAACAAGAAGTGCTTGCGCAACTTTCAGGTGTTAAAAAAGTATTTTTAGATACTGAATACCACACGTTAATGGATGCTTCTATTGACGTAATTAAAGGCGTTGAGGCATGGCAAGCGCTTGGTGGTCAGTCTGAAGCTGGTAAAGGCGTTAAAGTTGCTATTATTGACTCGGGTATTCGTCCAGAAAACCCTATGTTTTCAGATGTGGGTTTTGCAGCCGCAGAGTTTAGTGAAGAAGAAGCGGCTTACATTGCAGAAAACCCAGATTACTGTCGTATAGAGGGCGGTGAAGCTGATTTTTGTAATAATAAATTAATTGTGGCGCGTGCATTTGGCCCAACACCAAGTGATGTTCATCCTGATGAATATATTGGTTCTCCACTAGGTTACGACGGTCACGGAACGCATGTTGCTGGTACTGCTGTAGGTAACCCAATTGAAATTACTTACCAAGACAATAACGTGTCAATTTCAGGTGTGGCACCAGCGGCACAGTTAATGGCTTATAAAGCGCTTTGGCACACAGCCGATGGACGCGGCAGCGGTACTACCGTTGCACTAATGGGGGCATTAGAAGCGGCCATTAAAGATGGCGCAGACGTAATTAATAACTCGTGGGGCGGTGGTGCTGGTGGTAATCCATCAAGCAGTGCATACAGTGATTTATTCACTGCTGCAGAAGAAGCGGGTGTAGTGGTTGTAACCGCAGCAGGTAACGATGGTAACGGCGCACAAACTATTGGTTGTCCTAGCTGTATTGAGTCTGGTTTAACAGTTGCTAATACACAAACAGGGCGTTTCTTCTCTCAACAAATTGAAGTGGCAGGCGAAACCTATTTAAGTATTGAAGGAAGCAATGGTTTATTAACAGACCCTATTTCACTTCCTATTATTTCGGCGCAAGTGATTGCTCCTGATAATTTTGAAGGGTGTGAAGAGTTTGCTGAAGATATCTCATTTGCTGACTCTGTAGCATTGATCTCTCGTGGTAGTTGTGCCTTTACCACTAAAGCGGCAAATGCTGAAAAAGCGGGCGCGACGGCGGTTATAATTCATAACAACGTTGCTGGTGGCGCTATGGGTATGTCTATGGATGAGGCAACTATTCCAGCCTCAGCGATTAGCCAAGAAGATGGTTTAAGCTTGGTTGAGCTGTTAACTGCAGCTGAAGAGCCTGTTATTGCTTCACTCGACCCTAGTGTTAAAAGAACAATTCAAGAGAAATTTACTGATGCAGTAAACTCTTCAAGTTCGCGTGGTCCTAATGGCGAGCCTAGCTTCTTAAAACCTGATATTGCAGCGCCAGGTACAGATATTTTATCTGCGTACTCGCCAGATGAAGGTAATGGTATTACCTTTAATGCGATTACAGGCACAAGTATGGCAAGTCCCCATGTTGCTGGTGCGGCAGCATTGATGAAGCAAGCTCACCCTGAGTGGAATGCGGTACAAATCAAAACGGCACTTATGAGCTCATCTAAAATGGATGGCCTACATAAAGAAGACTTAGTAACCAAAGCTGATGCATTTGATGTAGGTGCTGGTCGATTAGATATGCCAAGCGCATTAGACGCTGCACTTACGTTTTCTCATGGCTCTTACGCTGACCCTAGTTGTTTAAGCGTTTGTAGCTTCTCAAATACCGTGCAAAATATGACTGATGTTGCTGGTGAGTGGACTGCAAAAGTAGTAACCGATATGCAAGGCGCTGAAATTACAGTTTCGCCTAGCACCGTTATGCTTGGCGCGCATGGTTCTACTTCAACGGATGCAGAAGGTACAGAAACAAGTACTGATGTTGCTGAGTTTAACCTTGATATTGATTCAACGTTTAATGATGTTAAAGGCTGGAACTTTGGTCATGTAGTGTGGACTCATACTGAGACAGGTCAAATCGCACATTTACCATTTGCTATTCATGATGATGAAACAACTAACGCAAGCGTGTTAAACGTATCTGTAGATGCAGACTCATTAAATAGCTCAACTCCAGCTAAAGTTGACGTTAACTTTGAAAATACTGTTTACAGTGAAGAGTTTGAAATTAATATTCAGCTTGATGAAAATGCTGAGCTACTTAAGGGTTCAACCCCTGTGGCAACAGAAACAAACGGCGCAGGAACAATTACGTTAAGTGAAGATCGCAAAGAGATTAACTGGAAAGGCCAAGTAGCTCGAACTGGCTTTACAATTGACGACGAGGACTTTTTAGGAACTCTATCGTTACCAGATTTAGGGATTGCACCATTCGCATGTAGTGGTGAATGTGATGAGTTTAGTGTTTCTGTTAATGCAGACTTTATGTTTGATGGTAAAGAATACTCTGCATTTACTATCTCTGATAATGGTTTTATTGCTGTAGGTGACTCGGTAAGTACTTCGGGTGGTTGGAATCCACAAATAATGCCAAATCTAACTGCGCCAAATGGTGTTATCGCTCCTTTATGGGCTGATTTTGACCTAGCCGGTGGCGCTACTGGTGGTGGTGAGTTGTACATTGGTGTATTGAGTGGTGGCGATGATATTTACTATGTTGTTGAATGGCACGACGCCCAGATTTACGCAGGAACAGGCGAAGAATATACGTTCCAAGTAATTATTAAAGAAGGTAGCGATGAAATTCGATTTAACTACATTGATGTGCCTGTATTACCAGCACCTTATTCGGCAGGTGTTGAGTCCGCAGATGGGAAAGTAGGTGAAACATTAGATACGCTTATGACAGGTACAGCCTTGGGTAAAGGGTATATAGTTAATCGAGTAGAGGGTGGTAGTGTTGCAATTGAATATCAAGCCTTTGCAAAAGATCGTAGCCATTACACAGCTGCAGATGCGGTAGAAGTTGATGAAGAGCAAACAGTGACTATTGATGTATTAGCTAATGATATGGCTGAGTCGCGTTTTGTATTTGATGCACTAGCTTCATCTGAGACTGATAATACGCAGTTTTCAGCTCATAAAGGTGTAAAAGTAAATGGCAGCTTAGTGGCATCAACTGTTGAGGTGGTTTCTGCACCTGCAAATGGCTCTACAACCGTGAATGAAGATGGCACGATTGATTATACGCCAAATGCACAGTTCTCTGGTGAAGATAGCTTTACATACACAGTGCGTGAAGCATCAGGCACTAGCGCCGAAGAAACTATGGTATCAATCGTTGTTAACGATACCATTGCAGACCCTCAGCCAGTGACGCCAACACCAGAGCCTGAAAGCAATGGTTCATCGGGCTCACTAGCTTGGTTAGCATTACTTGCTGCGCCGTTTGCATTTATGCGTCGTCGTAAACAAAAGTAATTTTATAACTAGCACGTTATTTTAAAGGGAGCCTCGGCTCCCTTTTTACATAGCTTCACAAACTAAATTACACCACGCTTTATTATTAGGTATATTTAATAGCACCAATAATAAAAACTATAGAGATTTCATAATGATTCGTTCTTCATTCACGCTAGCCGCGTTATCACTCGCTGTGCTAGCCGGGTGTGATAATGCGCCAAAAAGTACACCTTCAGATACAGCAACTACTATGCAAACACAACAAACAGAAAAACCAGTGAGCGCCGTGTCGCCAATTGCTAAAAAAGTACCTCATGAAATGACGATTCATGGCGATACGCGTATTGATGATTACTACTGGTTGCGTGATGACGAGCGTAAAGCGCCAGATGTTATAAGTTACTTAAATGCTGAAAACGCTTATACCGAGGCAATGCTTGCGCATACTCAAACATTGCAAGATAAGTTATTTGAAGAGTTAAAAGGGCGTATTAAAAAAGACGATGACTCGGTGCCTGTTAAAAAAGGCGACTATTTTTATTCATCACAAACGCGTGGCGAAAACGAATACCCTACCTATGTTCGCAGTAGCGATTTTAAAGGCATTGATCAGCAAGTTATTTTAGATGTAAATGCGTTGGCCAAAGATCACGACTACTTTGCTGTAAGTGGCTTATCTGTAAGTACTAACGGAAATTTAATGGCGTACGGGGAAGACACCGTTAGCCGTAGAATTTACACCATAAAGGTAAAAGATTTAACCACAGGCCAATTACTCGAAGACACGCTTGAGGGAACAAACGGCGGCGTTATTTGGGCAAACGATAATAAAACCTTTTACTACATTAAAAAAGATGCACAAACCTTACTTGGCTATCAAGTTTTTCGCCATACGTTAGGTACACCGCAAAGCGATGATGAACTTATTTACGAAGAAGCTGATACAAGTTATTACACGGGTATTAGTAAGAGCAAAGATGGCTCAGAAATATATATTTGGCACAGCAGCACCAATGCCTCTGGTATGTCGGTACTCAGCGCAGATGATAATAAAGCTAAACCTAAGCGCTTAATTGAGCGTGAGGACGACCTTGAATACAGTATTTCAAAGCTTGGCAATACGTATTACATCGTCACTAACTTAAATGCGGTTAACTTTCAGCTTATGAAGGTGGATGTAGATAAAGCGCATGATAAAGCAAATTGGCAAACGGTAATTGCGCCGCGCGATGATATTAAGCTAGAAGGCGTTGATTTATTTAAAGACTACCTTGTATATCAAGAGCGAGAACTGGGTCAGTCGCGCCTTATTGTTCGCCATTTATCGACTGGAGATGAGCACACGCTAAGCTTTAACGACAGTGCCTATACCATTGCAAGCTATGGCAACAACGATATAAACAGCGACAAATTACGTGTTTATTATACCAGTATGACGACACCGGTTTCGTCTTACGATATTGACCTTAAATCGGGTGATAAAACCCTACTTAAACAGCAAGCCGTGTTAGGTGATTTTAACGCAGATAACTATGCCTCGGAGCGTATTTTTGTAGGTGCGCGCGATGGTATAAAAGTGCCGGTAAGCTTAGTGTACCGTAAAGATACATTTAAAAAAGAAGGGACTAACCCGTTACTGCAATATGGTTATGGCTCGTACGGCGCCACTATGGACCCTACTTTTTCAAGCTCACGTTTAAGCTTATTAGACCGTGGCTTTGTGTTTGCTATAGCGCATGTGCGTGGTTCGCAAATGTTAGGACGCCCATGGTATGAAGACGGAAAGTTATTAACTAAAAAGAACACTTTTAACGACTTTGTTGATGTAACCAAATCATTAGTGGCACAAGGTTATGGCGCAAAAGACGAAATATTTGCCTACGGTGGTAGTGCTGGTGGTTTATTAATGGGCGCGGTGGTTAACCAAGCACCAGAGCTATATAAAGGGGTGGTTGCAGCAGTGCCTTTTGTTGATGTAGTCACCACCATGCTTGATGCAAGCATACCACTTACTACCAATGAGTATGGTGAGTGGGGTAACCCAAATGAAAAAGAGTATTACGATTACATGCTGTCGTACTCGCCGTATGATCAAGTCTCAAAGCAAGCGTATCCTAATATGTTAGTGACTACCGGTTTACATGACTCACAAGTTCAATACTTTGAACCGGCTAAGTGGGTTGCAAAGCTGCGTGACTATAAAACAGATGATAATAAACTGCTGTTTAAAATAGATATGGAAGCCGGCCATGGCGGGGCGTCTGGTCGCTTTAAACGCCTAGAAGATACTGCGCTAAACTATGCATTTATGCTTGACTTAGCCGGTATTAAAAACTAACAAAATCAAAATTAAGTAATGTTCTAAAGGTATAGCCGTTGGCTATACCTTTATTTTTTGCGGCAAGTTAAAGCTAAACATAGTGCCTTTGCCCAGCTCACTTTGTACATTTATTTCACTGTCCATAAGTTTTAGTAACCCCTTACAAATAGCCAACCCTAAGCCACCTTGTTGGCGCCCTTCATTATTTGAATTTGAAGCCTGGTAATGCGGATTAAAAATAGCGTTTAGCTCATCATGCTTAATACCCGCGCCGGTGTCAGAAACCTGCACAAATAATTGCTTTTCATCAATACGCTTAACGTTTACAGCTATGCTGCCGCCTTTAGGTGTGTGCCTTATTGCGTTATCAATTAAATTACTTAAAACACGCTCAAGTTTTGCAATATCGGCTACAACAGGAAAATCGCAAATTGCAGGCTCTACCGTTAAGTTAAGGCCTTTTTTCTCGGCGGTTAGAGAAAACTTCGCAATGCAATCGTAAATAAGCTCACCTAAATTAAAGGTTTCTTTGTGTATGCTTATTTCGCCGTTTTCTAAATGGGCTAATTCAAAAATTTGTTCAATAAGCTGTTTAAGCTGCGCGCAGTTATTAAGGGATACATGTAAGTATGCTTGTTGTTCTTGAGCGCTTAATTGCGACCTCGATTGGTTAAGCACCTCTAAAAACCCCTGCAAAGAGGCAAGAGGCGTACGTAAGTCGTGCGATAAATGGGTAAGTAGCTCTTTACGCTGTTTATCGCTTTGCTCAAGTGCTTTAAATTGCTCGTCAATCCGGGTAACCATGGCTTGAATGTTACGGCCTAAACTGTGCACTTCGTTACTTTTTTGGGTTGAATAGTTACTGAGCTTGGTATCGGTAAGGCTGTAATTAGCTGCTTCAATATTGCTTACATCACGGGCTAATCGCTGAATAGGATTGGTAAAAAAGCGCAGTAAAATAAGCATCGCAATCAGTAAAAATGCAAGTGCAGCTCCAAGCCATAATGCGGCAAGCCATAGTTTGTCATTATTTTTAATTGTGTTTAAAGAGGTATCGTAAGCTTCACCGCCAATAATTACATACAAGTACCCTTGCAGCTTATCGTTATTAAAAACAGGCGCTACAGAGAATATTTTTTGCTGCGCTTTATTTCTTGGATCATCACCATAAATTGGCGCTGCAGCTGGGTTGTTAATCAGCTTTTTTAAAGGGGCTAAATTAATATGAGTGCGTTTAACTTTACCAGGCTTTGCTGAGTAAGTGAGGATTTTTCCGTTTTCATCTACAAAATAAAACTCAAATGCGGGGCCTAATAACATTAAGGTATGAAATAGGTTTTCTAGGGCTGCGTAGTCGTATACGCCTTCTTTTATTAATGGGTTATCTTGTACTAAATGCTCAGCAAGGGCTAAGTGCAGGTTTTGCTCGCCATGATGTTTTGAGGTGAGCTCTAGTTGTTTACTCCAGCTGTAAACGAGTGCACAAATAAAGCAAAATATAACCACCAACGACACCGCTAATTTTTGATACAAAGATAGGTTCATAATAAGGCTCTTAAGTAAGTTGGCTTGGGTTTAGTTTGTAGCCAACGCCCCAAACGGTTTCGATAATAGGCGCTTGATGATGTAGCTCAAGTTTGGCGCGTAGCCTATTTATATGTGAGTTAACGGTATGCTCGTACCCGCTGTGCTGATACCCCCATACTTTGTCGAGCAATTGCTGGCGGCTAAAAACATGGTTTGGGTGGCGAGCAAAATATACCAGTAAATCAAATTCAGTGGCGGTGAGGTTAAGTGCTTGTTCGTCTAAATAAACTTGATGTGAGCTAAATTCAATATTGAGTGAGCCGATATTTAGCGTTTGTTCGTTGCACGGGCTGTCGTTTTCGTTATTTTGTATCGCTAGAAGTTGTGAGCGGTGGCGTAATTGTGTTTTAACGCGGGCTTGTAATTCACGAGCAAAAAAGGGTTTGCAAATATAGTCATCAGCACCCATTTCAAGACCAATTACACGATCCATATCGCTACTGAGCGCGGTAAGTAAAATAACGGAAATGGTAGGGTAGTGCTCTTTAATTTTACGGCATAAACTCAAGCCATCCATTTGTGGCAGGTTTATATCCAGTAGAATAAGCCCGTAAGGTTGTTTTGCTATTTTTTTAAGTGCGAGCTCAGCGCTTACAACATGGTCAACATGCAAATTTAACGCAGCAAGTTGAGTTGTTATTAATTGCCCTATTTCTCTGTCGTCTTCTACTACCAGTATTTTTTCGTGCCGCATGGTTAACCTCGTAAAAAAGGGACATCCGTGTCGCCTCACATCCCCATTACAAGCTATTTTACTGTGTACGAGTGATCACGATTTTTGATACTGGGTTATCAAACTTATGTTCAGCACCTAGTGCAGAGTTTGATAAGCCATCTTGATTAGACACAACACCTGGGTGCATTGTGATTATATCGGCAATATCGTCGCGTATTTCGTTAAACCCTTCGCCGCCAGCAGCGGGACCAGGCACAGTGTCAGCTGTTTCTGTATTCGCCTCCGTACCTGCATCGTAAACGGGCGTCGTTCGTGATATTGAACCGCCTACTTCCAATGTTGATACATCTACAGAACTAAGACCGGTAAAAGCGTCATTTGTATTCCCAAGCATGGCAGCAAAAGATAAATTAAGAACATCTTGTGCATCAACTAAAAGGGTTACAGAGGTTGTTTCGCCTGGGCCAATGCCGCCTTCAGCCGAGGCTGAAGCAAGTGCATTTTCATCGCTAAGGTACTCTTCATTAGCGCCGCTTTCAGCAATCATTTCTAAACCAACAGAAGCCGTCTCACCAAATTTCCATGGTGGGGTTTCATCAAATGCAATGACCGAGAGTGGTGATAGTGGTTGTCCAGCCGTTAAGTTACTAAAAGTGATAGTAAACTCATAAACAACAGGTTCGGGCTCTACAACAACCACAGGTTCTTGCTCTTCAATAGAGTCGTTATTATCGTTATCGCCACATGCGGCTAGTGAGCTGGCTAACAGTAAAATAAGCGCACTTTTTTTAAAATTAGAAAGAGATGACATAATTAACTCTCCTATTTAACCGTCACAGTTAATTTTGCAACGGGGTTTAACCATCTGTGTACAGTGTTATTCAAATCACTGTTTCCACCTTCTAGGTCATCATCGCCAAGGGCGCCAGGGTGAATGTGCACCATCGTATTTGTATCGCCAGTTGTAATACCTGTACCGTTAGTGCCTGCTTGGCCGCCCGGCGCAGCAGGGATACCTAATACACCAGGTGCACCCGAGCCTTCTACTACAAGTTCGTTATTTGCTTCTGTACCTGCATCATAACCATTGAGGTAAACAGTATAGGTGCCTGCCTCTGTTGGAACTTTCCAGCTATCAAGGCCTACAAAGCCATCATTGGTTGGCAGTAACATAGCCGCTACAGATAGGTATTCGTTACCATCGGTAGTTGTGAGCTCTGCTGTTGCAGATGCCGCCGGTGCTAAAAGGCCTGCCGCTGGGTTTTCTGCAATATCGCTGCTCGATGCTGACGCTTGAGTAACAAGTGCTGATATATCGCCGCCTTCAGCCATTGCTTGCAGTGCAGCAGAGGCTTCGGTTGCGACTTCAAAAAGTTTATCTTCGCTATCGTGTGCTGTTATTAGTACCGGTGTAAAGTAAAGGCCTTTAGTAAGGTTAGTAATTTCTACTTCTAGCTCTGCTGCCAATGTTGATTGGCTAGCTACTGCTAAAAGGGTTGCAACTGTAAATGCTGAAGCTTTCATTATTATTTCCTGTAAGTGATGATTCAGGCTAAGTATTGAATAACCACCTCAAGAAACTCTCACAAAGTTATCACTTTTTTATCACAGCGGGTTAGGGCGTGTTATTTAACAATATAGCTGCCTCTATATAGACACCTGCTCAATAAAAAGGCAGTATGTATTAACTAATAAGGAGAGCGTAATGGAAGAAAATCAACAGCTTGAGCCGTTATCAAAAGACGAAAAAACATGGGCTGTGCTTTGCCATTTAAGCGCTGTAGCCGGTTTTGTTATTCCGTTTGGCTCTATACTTGGGCCATTAGTGGTATGGCTTATTAAAAAAGATGAAATGTCAATTGTCGATTTACACGGTAAAAAATCGCTTAATTTTCAAATTACTATGGCTATAGCTTACTTTGTATGTTTTTTACTGGTATTTGCCGTAATCGGCCTCGTTTTGCTGCCTTTAGTGGCTATTTTTTCTTTTATCATGGTGGTTTTAGCCAGTATTAAAGCCAATGAAGGGAAAGAGTTTAATTACCCACTGAGTCTAAATTTGATAAAATAAATGACGACCCTTTAATAAACCCAGCTGTATGCTGGGTTTTTACTTTAAGTACTTAATGCTTTATATCACCTTATTTTTTAGTGCGTTTGTGTCCGCTACTTTATTACCAAGTTCGTCAGAAGTGGTACTTGTTACCATGATAAGCCAAGCAAAAGCTAATCTGTGGCTGCTGTGGTTAGCCGCTACTTCAGGTAATGTGCTAGGAAGTTGTGTTAATTATTGGTTGGGAACTCATGTACTGCGTTTTAAGCACAAAAAGTGGTTTCCGGTATCAGCCAAGGGAATTGAAAAAGCGCAATCTCAATTTAAAAAATATGGGGTATATAGCTTACTGTTTGCTTGGCTGCCGATTGTGGGCGACCCACTAACGGTAATTGGCGGCATATTTAAAGTGCGTTTTAGTCTGTTTTTATTATTAGTGAGCATTGGCAAAGGCGCGCGGTATTTAGCCGTTATTGCCCTTGCCAGTGGTGCACAAGCAGTTTTATAAAGTTACTTTGACCAATCAAGCGTGAGCGAAACTGAGTCGGCAAAGCGCAGTGCATGCGGTTTATCTACTCTGGCTTTTGCGTAATGCACGCTTGGGTGTGTATGGCATACTGCAAGTATTTCGGCAACCAGCTTTTCAAGCAACAAAAAGTGCCCTTGCTCTACTAGGTTTATCACCTCTTTGGTGATCACTTTATAGTTAAGCGCTTGGTCCACTTCGTCTGTTTTACAGGCGTCATCAGCAGGGTAGTGAATTTCTAAATTAATCACTACATCTTGCTTTTTTTCCCGTTCTTCTGGGTTAAAACCAATAAATGTACGTAAGCGTAAGTTGGTTACGTTAATAATTGCGTTGGCCATAATTAACCCTTAATAAGCTGTAAAAACTCGTTACGCGTTTTAGAGTCACTTCTAAAGTTACCTAGCATTACAGAGGTACGCATACTTGAGTTTTGCTTTTCTACACCGCGCATCATCATACACATGTGTTTAGCTTCAACAATAACACCCACGCCTTTAGCACCGGTTACTTCTTCAACTGCTTTAGCAATTTGATGAGTAAGTTGCTCTTGTATCTGAAAGCGGCGCGCAAACATATCAACAATACGTGCAAATTTAGATAAGCCTAGTACTTTGCCATCGGGAATATAAGCAATATGGCAACGACCAATAAAAGGTAATAGGTGGTGCTCACACATAGAGTAAAGCTCTATATCTTGTACAAGTACCATATCGTCAGCGTCTGAGTTAAATACCGCATTATTGGTAATTTCATCAAGCGTTTGACGATACCCTTTAGTTAAATACTCCATGGCTTTTGCTGCACGTTTTGGTGTGTCGAGAAGACCTTCTCGGCCTGCATCTTCACCCACAGCGGTAATAATATTTTGGTAGCTTTGCTTTAAATCGTCATGCATAAATTTCTCAGTTTAATGTGTGTTCTACTTTAAATGGCGGCCGCCATCCACAGGCAAAGCGCGGCCTGTGATGTAGTGGCTGCGCAGTAATAAATCAATACTATTAATAATTTCTTGGCAACCTGGTTCTATACCCATAAGAGATTTTTTAAGGGTTTTAGCACGGTAAGCCTCGTCATCGTGCTGATTAAAAATAATCAACGATGGCGCAACCGAATTCACCTTTATATTTGGTGCGTACTTAGCGCTAAACGACTTGGTTAAGTTATCAAGTGCAGCCTTACTTGTGGCATAGGCAATGTGCTTTGGGCTACCTGTTTCAACAACGTAATCGGTAAGATGAATAATGTCAGCCGGTGTGCAAGCATCAGCTTGGTATGCCATTAATAGCTGTGCACAGGCATTATTAATTAAATACGGTGTTTTGGCATGAATGCGCATCATGTTATCAAACAAACTCGAAAAATCAGGGTTACTGGCTTCGCAGTCCCAGCTAGAGGCATTGTGCACAATGGCACGTAAAGAGTGAGTTTGCTGTTTGAGTGTTTCAATAAAGCTAGCTATACCGGCATCGCTGCTAAAGTCGGCGTGTATACATACGGCGCCTTGTTGTTCTAAGTCGTCGACTGCATCGTGGCGCGTACGATAGGTAATAATAATAGCTTGGCCTTGCGATAAAAAGTGCTTAGCAAGCGCAAGGCCAATACGTTGACCAGCGCCTGTTATTAAAATAGGAGATGTCATGTAATGCAGTTTTCTCTTTGGCAGGCGTTAAAATTAACTATAAATCAGTTTTTTGTTTTACGTAATAATACGGTGAATAGATCAGCTAGTGCATACGCAGCACTAGCTGCTTAGCCGTTATAAATCATCGTAAATAGTCGGAATGGGTTGGCGCTTATGCTGAGTGCGAACATAAATATCAGTTAGTTTTTGCTCAACCTCTGCAGCCACCGGCTTGCCTTCTAAAAAGTCGTCAATTTGATCATAGCTCAGTCCTAATGCTTCTTCATCGGTGAGGCCTGGGCGGTCACTTTCTAAATCAGCTGTTGGGGCTTTTGTTACTAATAGTTCAGGCGCACCTAAGGTAGTTGCAAGTGCGCGAACTTGACGTTTTGATAAGCCAAATAACGGGGCTAAATCGCATGCGCCATCACCAAATTTGGTGTAAAAACCAGTAATGTTTTCAGCGCTGTGATCGGTACCTACAACGAGGCCTTGGCAAAAGCCAGCTATTTCGTATTGCGCTACCATGCGTTGACGTGCTTTTACATTACCTTTTACAAAGTCAACTTTAGCTTGCTCAGGTAGCTCTTCACCACTGCCTACTACTGCCGCCATAGCTTGCTCGTGTAATGCATCGGCAGCAGGTTTTACGTTGACGGTCATGCGTTTACTTGGCTTGATAAAATCAACGGCCATTTGCGCTTCGTCTTCATCTGCTTGTACACCGTATGGCAAACGAACCGCAATAAATTGGTACTTATTAGTGTTTTGCTCTGCGTTTAGTTCATCTACGGCTAATTGGCACAAGCGCCCGCAGGTCGATGAGTCAACACCGCCGCTAATTCCAAGCACTAGCGATACACTATGGGCTGCCACTAAACGTGCTTTTATAAAGTTAACTCGACGGGTAATTTCGGCGTTTACATCAATAGTTGGCTGAACTTTCATTTCAGCCATAATTTCGGCGCGCATGGCCAGCTCCTCGTTATTTAATAAGTTGTTTTTAAATAGGCTTACATTATCTGGTTTAGTGGTTATTAATTAAAGTCCTAAATGTGCTTTTATACGGCTAAGCTCGGCTTTTAGTTCCTCAATTTCTGCAAGTAACTCGTTAATTTCATCGTTTTTAACTTCTGCGACTTCTTTAGCTGGCACTTGGCTTGGCGCTACTGCTGGGTCAGCAAAAAGGTGCATGTAGCGACTTTCTCGTTTGCCGGGCTCGCGCTCAAGCTTTGTTACGTAGTCATCTTTTGCTAACGCGCTCAGGGCGGTTTCTACTTCGCTAACGTTTGTAAATTCAGCTAGGCGAGCGCTGCGCGTTCTTAGCTCACCGGGTGTTTGTGCGCCGCGTAACAGCAGTAAACATATAATTGCCCGTTGCTGCGCGCTCAACTGTAAGCTACTAAATTCTGTATTACAAAAACGGTGGTCGTATTTATTAACTCGCCCCGAAAGCCCTTCGTCTAGCGTTACAAGGCGCTGACTTATAAGCTCATCAAGTGTTTGTTGCACCTCACTTTCGCTCAAGTTTACAACCGGGTCTCGATTTGATTTTTGGTTACACGCATTCGTCAGTGCGTTCAACGACAGTGGATAATGCTCGGGTGTAGTGCTTTGTTTTTCTAAAAGGCAGCCAATAACGCGCTGCTGATTTGCTGATAAATGCATGGCTTTTCTTTATTAGTAAACAGTATTTTTAGCTTACACCTTTATTGTGTACCAAGCCATTGTTGTAATTTAGGCTCTAGTGCTGCGGAATCTAAAGGTTTGGTTAAATAATCGTTCATTCCTGCATCGAGGCACTTCTCTCTATCGCCCTGCATTGCGTTTGCCGTTAAAGCAATGATTGTAATATGTTTATTATGCTTACCCGCTTTTCCTTCGCGTATAGCTTGCGTGGCTTGGTAGCCATCCATCACGGGCATTTGGCAGTCCATTAAAACTAACTGGTATTTTTTGTCTTGGCTGCTGTTTAGCTTATCTAGTGCATCTTGGCCGTTTTGTGCAATATCAAAGGTAAGCCCAACTTGTTTTAACAACGCTGAGGCCACCACCTGATTTACTTTGTTATCTTCTACTAAAAGCACTTGCGCCTGCGCTGATATTTCTTTGGGCTTTTCGGTTAACTCATTTTGCAGTTGTGCTTGGCGCTGTTGTTGCTCAATGTATTTATCGTTAGTGAGTGAATCAAATAAATCTGACGGAGTAAGCGGTTTAAATATCAGGCAGTCTATATTTATGCCAATGTTGTTATGCTCTTGCGAATAACTCATCGGTGCCATAACAACCAGTTTGCTTTGCTTGGTGGTTACTCGGTTTTTTAATGTATTTATTTGTGGGTGCGCAGCTTGCTCAAAAAAATGATAATCGACTAGCAATGCGTCTGGTTGGGTATCGCAGTTATCAAAATAATTAATGATGCCGCTATAGTCATTTAAAATATTAACGTGTGCGCCCCATACGCGTAATTGTTTGGCGGCAATATTGGCGTTAAGTGTGCAGGCATCAATAATTAAAATATGTTTGTTATTAATTAAGTGGCTGGGTAAATCTTGCGCTTTAGTTAAACGGGGCTGTATTTTTATAGAAAACGAAAAAGTGCTGCCTTCATTTAGCATGCTGGTTACGCTTACTTCGCCTTCCATTAGTTCACAAAGCTGCTTAACAATAGCTAGGCCAAGGCCTGTGCCGCCAAACTGGCGGGTGGTTGAGGCATCGGCCTGAGTGAATGAGTCGAATAAAGTTTTTTGTTTTTCTGCGTCTATTCCTATGCCGGTATCAATAATAGAGCAATGTAAAAAACTGCCATCGGTGGTTTCATCTATCTGCGCGGTCACCAGAATTTGCCCATCAATAGTAAACTTAACGGCATTGCCAATCAGGTTATTTAAAATTTGACGCAACCTATTCGGATCGCTAATTATTTCGCTGATAGTAATTTGGGTGGCATCTAAAATGAGATTGGTATTATTTTGCTCCACTTTAAGCGCAAACGACTCAACAACTTCACCAAGTAATTTAGGTAAGTTAAATTGCACATTCTCTATATCAAGTTTACCTGCTTCAATTTTAGAAAAGTCTAAAATGTCGTTAATTATATTTAACAGCGACTGGGCTGAAGATTGTGCAAGCTCAATATGGTGCTCTTGCTGTTGGTTGAGCTGAGTGCGCTTGATAATATTTAGCATGCCCAGTACGCCGTTCATGGGGGTTCTTATTTCGTGGCTCATACTGGCTAAAAATTCACTTTTAGCCATTACTGCTTGCTCTGCAGCCTCTTTGGCGGTGACTAGCTGTTGCTCTGTTTCAATACGTTGCTGACTTGAATGCAAGCTGCCCACGAGAGCGGCTACAGCAATTAAAAAGCTTTCTTCGTTACGTGACCACGGGCGCATTGAAGCACATTGCTCAGCGCATACTATGCCAATGGTGCCATTTCCCGCCGGTATGATTGCGCACAGCATGGCATTAATATTGAGCGGCGCAAAGTAATGCGCTTTAAGGGGTTTTAGTAGTGGGTGATTTTGGGCATCACTTGTGCTAAACACTGCGTGTTTTTCTATGGCTTCAAAAAAATCTGGCGCCTCTTTTTTAAGCCATACCGCATTATTATTACCCATTCTGTTTTCAATATTATGGGCTGCTATAGGACTCAATGAGGTTTTTGAGCTATTAAAAAACCAAATACTGGCTTGCTCAATGTTTAAAGCATGGCAAATAGATTCAGTAATAACTTGTTTAGATTGGCTTAATTGGCCACTTAAAATAAGGTCGTTGGCTGTAAGCGACGCTAAAATTTCATTATGTAGGGCAATTTTGCTGTTTTCAAGCTCAATACGCTTACGGGTATCAATATTTTGCAATGAGCCAAATATTCTTACACAGCGCTCGTTTTTGCGCTCAGCTTCACCATGAATAAGCACCCACATTTCGCGCCCTTCAGAGTCAATTACTTCAAGTTCGGCCTCGTAACTTTTGCCTTCTTTAATTGCAGATTCAACCAGTTGAGTGATACGTTCTCTGCTTTCACCGGCTTTAAAGTAATTTAAGTTTGTAGGCCAAGTAGGCTCTTTGTTTAGCGGGTACTTAAAGATTTTTTTGGTCATATCTGACCAATACACTTGTTTGGTTTCTAAATTAAATGACCATGCCCCAATTTGGGCAAGGTCACTCATTGCCTCCAGCATTTTTTCGTTTTGTTGCTGGCGGTTTAGCATTTTTAAAAAAAATAAGAACGCCCATATTAGTAATCCGCAAATAATTATAATGGCGATTCTAAGCGGCCATATAGTTGAAGGTGCAGGGCTCCAACCTTCTTTAGGGGCTACGTATAATTGCCAGCTTCCCCCTTGAAAATTAAGCGTAAAATCAAGCGGCTCTTGTGTGGTTATATTGTTATTGCCATAAAAAAACTCGCCTTTTTTTCCTAAACCATGACGCCCTTGAATAGCAATGTTGTAGTTTTTTTCAAGCTCTTTTATGCCTGAGTTTTTGTATACTTTTTCAATGTCGAGCACTACCGATAATAACCCCCAAAAGCGGTTTTCGGGCGGAATATAAACAGGCACTCTGGCAATGAGGGCAATGTCGCCTTGCACTAGTTTAAGTGGCCCTGCCATAACAATAGTATTGGTATCACGGGCTCTAATGGCATCTAGGCGTTGGTTTTTGTTTTCTAAAAAGTTTAAGCCAATGGCTTTTTCGTTACCTTTTAGTGGGTAAGACATACGAATTATCATGTCGGGTGCACCACCAATATGGCGCAGCTCACTGGAGGTTTTAAACAAAGGCGCGGCAATTTGTTCAAACCGTGCTTGTTGTAACTCAGGTTCAGCTGATACAGCAACCGCTAATCCACGAACAAGCTGAATGTTTGATACCAAGGTGGCCTCTAGTTGTGCACGGTATGTACTTACTTGAGATAAAATTTGTAGGCGGTGGGCGTCTTTTGCGCGATTGTAGTTAATTCTATCTAATACAATGCTCACTAGTATTATTAGCGTAAGCGATAACCAAAAGGTCAGCTTATAGTTGCTGGTAGTGTTTTTTTTGTTGTTATTTTTTGGCGGCATTGGCTAAGTCATGCTGTTATTTTAGGCAATTTAACTATAGCTAATTTATTGTATAAATAAAAACGGCGCTGATAAATTAGCGCCGTTTTATTTTTATAATTAGTAGTTTAACTATTAAGCATCGGTTACTTCACGTGCCCAATGGTTTTGCTTAGCGACATGTAACTTACGGTAACCATCAAGTAGTGCTGCATGCTTTTTAAAGCCTTCAAGCGATAAACCTGGGAAGGTTAAACCATTAAATAATTTACGGCCTTCTGCTATTTCAATAGCCAGCGTTACGTTATCGCTGCCAAACATTAAACCCAGTGCATCTTGGTAGTCGGCGTAGTCGCGCTCGTCATCATATTTAATTTCAAGAATGGCTTTTAAACAGCGGAAGTGACGCATTGCATCTTCGTTTACTTGGCCTGTGTGTAGTATCCAGTCTACCCAATCAATGGCTTCTTCGTTGCCTGCGGCTAAACATAAGTGCGCTTTAAGCTCACCAATACGCAGTGTATGCCAAGGTGTGTCGGCATCGGTGGCAAGGCCAATAAATTCAGCAGCACGAATAATATCGCTGTGGCCTGCTTCTTCTAGGCTGTCGTAAATGTCCATCCACTGCTGCGCATTGTACTGATCAAGCGATAGGAATGCTTCACGGAATTTAGCGCCTTCGTTGTTGTTACGCCAAATTAGTTCATCTACTGGGTAAATGTCTGACATACCTGGTACTAAAATACGACATGCATACACGTTTAAGTGTGTGTAATCCATAATGTAAATGTCGTGGCCCATGCTGTGAATTAAGTCAGTACAGAAGTTGTATTCTTGCTCTGTTGTACCGCTAAAGTCCCAATGAACAAAGTCAAAGTCGGCGTCGGCACGGAAAAAGTCATGCGAGATTAAACCGCTTGAGTCGATAAAGTGCAGCTCAATGTTTTCAGGCGTTGCAACTTCATCGTTGTCAAAAGTAGCTGGTTGGAACACATCAAGTTGATCAAGGCGACGACCTTGTAGTAGCTCGGTAACCGTACGCTCAAGGGCAACTTCGAATGATGGGTGAGCACCAAATGAGGCAAACACAGAGCCATCAACAGGGTTAATAAGCGTTACGCTCATTACAGGGTATTTACCGCCTAGTGATGCATCGGCAATACGTAAATGAAAACCATGGCTGCGTAGCTCTTCACACGCCTCGTGAATTTTAGGGTATTGCTTTACAACCTCTTCAGGGACGATAGGTAAACAAATACCTTCTGCGATAATACGGTTTTTAATGGCGCGCTCAAATACTTCTGATAGCCCTTGTACACGTGCTTCAAACTTAGTGTTACCTGCGCTCATGCCGTTAGAAACAAAAATATTACCAATTACGTTTACCGGAATGTATACGTCTTGGTTATCGCGTTGGCGTGTGTATGGCAATGTACAAATGCCGCGCTCGTTATTACCTGAGTTAAAGTCAAAAAGGTGTGAGGCATTAAGCTCACGCTCTGGGTCAAAGTAATCCCAAAGGCTTTCGTCCATTATGCCTTCTGGCACTTCATTGCCTTCAACTTTAAACCATTTCTCATTTGGATAATGAGTAAAGTCGCTGTTTGCAAATTCTTCACCTAGGTAAAAGTCGGCAAAAAAGTAATTACAGCTTAATCGTTCAAAGTATTCACCTAACGCAGAGGCGATAGATGCTTTATCGGTTGCGCCTTTACCATTGGTAAACATTACACCGCAGTCGCTGTCTTTTATATGAACTGAATAACAGTTAGCTACAGGGTTAAGCCAAAGTGCTTCTTCAACATTGATGTTTAGCGCTTTTAACTTGTTTTGCATGGTAGAGATAGACGATTCTAGGTCGCGGTCTTTACCTTTGATAAATGTTTTTTCAGTCATATGAGTCTCAACTAGATCTGCACAAAATGTGGAATGGCTATTATCGTGGATTTTGATGTTTATTTCACCCTTTGCGAGTAAGAACATTATTATTTAATAAAACTATGGTTATTATATGTGCAACAAATGGTGCAAAGGACAAATTAATGTTTAAAGTAATCAAATGGCTAGTGTTACTCGTTGTGGTTTTAGGGTTAGCTGGTACAGCGCTTGTGTATGGCGTATTAAGTTTAAGTATGCCCACACTTGATGGTAAAGGCCAAAGTACAGCAATTAATAAGCCGGTTACTATTTCGCGTGATGCACTAGGGCAGGCGGTTATAAAGGCCGAAAACCGCAATAGCGCGGCATACGGGCTAGGCTATGCGCATGGGCAAGACCGTTTTTTTCAAATGGATTTATTAAGACGTAACGCCGCCGGTGAGCTTAGTGAGTTATTTGGTAAAGCGGCCCTTGGGCTTGATAAAAAAATGCGCTTTCATCAATTGCGAAAACGCAGCCGCGCTATATTAAACACCTTACCCGAAAGCGATAAACAACTATTAAACAGCTACGCCCAAGGTGTAAACGAAGGGCTGGCACAAGTTGGCTTTGCAAGCTTTGAGTATTTACTTACAGGCGGAGCGCAAAAACCATGGCAAAGTGAAGATAGCCTATTAGTTATATTTAGCATGTACCTTGATTTGCAAAGTGCCACCTTTGAGCGAGATGAAGCTCTCATACATATTGAGCAAGCATACGGGCAACACATGGTTGATTTTTTAACACAACCTAGCCAATACCAAGCGGCGCTTGATGGCAGTAAACTTGCCCCGTTTACAGGCACCATTCCTCAACTTCCAGAGCAAGCACAGCACACGGTTAAA
The DNA here is from genome assembly GCF_028599265.1 of Pseudoalteromonas sp. Angola-4. Lineage (NCBI taxonomy): Bacteria > Pseudomonadati > Pseudomonadota > Gammaproteobacteria > Alteromonadales > Pseudoalteromonadaceae > Pseudoalteromonas > Pseudoalteromonas sp. Angola-4. Next base: position 49,924 of record NZ_JAQREK010000018.1, read on the forward strand.
AATATTCAGCCAAACCAAGAGCGCGGCAGCAATAACTGGGCAGTAACCGGTGCGCATACCCAAACGGGAGCAGCCATGCTCTCTGATGATATGCATTTATCTATGGCGGTACCGGTTATTTGGTACAGGGCGCAGCTTAATTACACACAAAATGGCGAGCAAGCTCAGGTAACTGGCGTATCGCTACCCGGCGCCCCTGCTATTGTGGTGGGTACAAATAATAAAATTGCCTGGGGCTTTACTAACGGCTACATAGATACCGCTGATTGGATAGCGCTAAATGATGACAGTAAAACATGGCAAGTAAATGAGCCAATAGCGCTGCCAAATGATGAGGTAGAAAACTACCCATTAACGTTAAGCGAATATGGCCCAGTAAAATATATAAATAAACAGCCTTATGCACTTAGCTGGGCTGCACACCAACTTTATGCTGTAAACATGGACCTGCTCAAACTAGAGCAAGCCACTAGCGTAGATGATGCGCTAGATGTGGCAAGCGATGTGGGTATTCCGGTACAAAATTTAATGGTGGTAGATAGCCAAGGCAGTGCTGCATGGCAACATATTGGCGCTATACCGGCGCGTAAAACACCGAGTGAGCTAAGTGTTAATGCAAACGAATACTCACCCGACTGGCAGCAAAATGAGCTTCAGCGCCCTTATGTTAAAAACCCGCAAAATGGACGATTATGGACAGGTAATTCCCGCGTTGTGTCGGCCACTGATAATGCACGCTTTGGCAATGGCGGGTACGCGCTAGGGGCACGTTCGAGCCAAATTCGTGATAGATTATTTGAAAAACAAAGCTTTGCTGAGAGCGACTTTTACGCGCTACAGCTTGATAACCAAGCCCGCTTTTTAACGCCATGGCACACATTGCTACTTAATCAGCTTAAAAAAAACAAAGCTAAAAACGCACAGTACATAAGTGCACTTGAAAACTGGCAGCAATGCGCATGTGCAAGCTCGGTAGGTTATACCTTAGTTAAACACTACCGCAGCACATTAATTAATACTGTATTTGCAAGCATGGAGAACAAACTTAATGAGCAAGACGCCACGCTTAAATATGTAAAACGCGATCTAGAACCAGCTATATGGCAGCTTATTAAGGATAGGCCGGGCTCATGGGTAAACCCTGAGTATAAAAATTGGGACGAGCAGTTATTAGGTGCATTTAGCCAAACAGTGACAGCACTTGGGGCTGAGTATGGGGATAACTTGCAAAATTGGCAGTGGGGTAAAGTAAATGCGCTTAATATTGAGCACCCGTTTGCTAAACAAATGCCCATACTGGCTAAGCTTTTAAATATGCCTGTAGCGCCAGCTTTTGGCGATAGCTACATGCCCGCCGTACAAGGCAAAAGCTTTGGTGCATCGCAGCGCTTTATTGCCCAACCAGGGCATTTAGAAAACGCCATTATGGCAGTGCCCGGTGGGCAGTCGGGGCATCCGCTATCCGCGTTTTATCGTGCAGGCTTTAGTGACTACATTGAAGGTAAGCACACGCCTTTACTACCACAAACGCTAATACATCAAATAGTGATAGAGCCAGCACGATGAACTAAATTACAGTTAATCACGTTCTATATAATCATTAATAAATCAACAGAGAACTAAAATGAAAAAAATACTACCCGCATTAATAACAGGCTTATTACTTAGCAGTGCAACACATGCAGATGAAAATCCGGTAACGGCAGAAAAACTAAGCGACAGTGTGTATGTACTGTTTGGCCAAGGCGGTAACATTGCCGCAAGTGTAGGGGAAGATGGCATTTACATTATTGATGACCAATTTGCTAAGCTTTCAAACGACATTAAAAAAACCATTAGTGACTTAAAACCCGGTAGTGCAGAGTTTGTAATTAATACGCATCATCATGGCGACCACACTGGCGGCAACGAAAGCTTTGCCAAAGCCGGTGCGCATGTCATTGCGCACGACAACGTACATAAGCGATTAGAAGAAAAACACGGTGCAAACTCAGATTACCTGCCACGCATTAGCTTTGGCCACGATTTAAAGCTGCATTTTAATAACGAACACGCCCATGTAGTGCACTACGCCCATGCACATACCGACGGTGATTCAGTGATATTTTTTAATAACGATAACATAGTGCACATGGGCGATATTTACTTTAACTTTGGCAGCTTGCCGTTTGTAGATGTAGATAGCGGCGGCAGTGTTGATGGAATATTAGCAGCCGTAAATGACGTTATTAAGCAAATAGATGAGCGCACCATAGTGATACCCGGGCATGGGCCGGTAAGTGACCGTTCAGGGCTGGAAACGTATGCTAAACTTGTTAAAAAAGCCAAAGATTTAATGCTAAAAGCAATGCAAAATAACGCAAGCTTAGAGCAAGTACTAAAAGCCGATCCATTGGCAGAGCTTGGCCTTGAATACGCAGGCTGGTTGCCAAAAGAGAAAGTGACTACACTTTTTTATCGCAGCTTAAAGTAGTACGCGTAACGTAAAAAACATGATACAAAGCTGAGTGTACTTTAGCGTACATTCGGCTTTTATTTTATTATGCCCAAAGGAGTTGTGTATGTCGGCAGAAAAAACCCACCTAGAAATTTGTAACTTAACAAAAGAGCAGTATCCGCAAATTAAAACCTTGATGGATCAGGCTTATCCTGATTTAGGTGGCGCGTGGCCAAGCCATACTATTTTTAGATTGATAGATCAGTTCCCTGAAGGGCAAATAGGCATTGTAGATGATGGCGTGCTGGTGGGCTTAGCACTAAGCGTACAAGTAGACTACGCGCGTTTTTCAAATCCTCACACTTACGAAGATATAGCCGATGGGCACGACCGAGTATTTAGTGACTCCGACGGCGATGCGCTATACGGTTTAGATGTAGCAATTAGCGAAACCCACCGAGGCATGCGCTTAGGGCGCCGTCTTTATGATGCCCGTAAAGAGTTGTGCCGCCAATATAACTTACGCGCTATTTTAGCCGGTGGCCGTATTCCGCGTTATTACAACCACAGTAGTGAAATGACGCCAATGGAATACATTGAAAAGGTTGACCAAAAAGAGCTTTACGACCCAATTTTAAGTTTTCAGCTTTCTAACGACTTTCAGGTAAAACGGTTACTTAAAAAGTACCTGCCGGAGGATCAAGAGTCTGTAGGTTACGCCACCTTGCTTGAGTGGAATAACATAATGTATGAGCCAACCGACACCGTACTCGAATCAACTAAATCGATAGTGCGTATTGGTGCGGTGCAATGGCAAATGCGCTGTGTAGAGTCGGTTGACGAAATGCTCAAGCAGGTAGAATACTTTGTAGATACGGTATCTGACTACAAAAGCGATTTTATATTATTTCCGGAATTTTTTAACGCGCCACTTATGGGTTTAGGTGATCAGAATAATCAAACCGAAGCTATCCGCTATTTAGCTGAATATACAGAGACGTTTAAAAACGCGATGTCGCGTATGGCAATAGAATATAACGCCAATATTATTACCGGCTCTATGCCACTTGCCGAAGACGATAAAATTTATAACGTAAGTTACTTATGCCACCGTAGCGGTAAAATAGACGAGCAGCGCAAAATACACATAACCCCGCATGAGCAAAATGATTGGGTGATTCAAGGCGGCGACAAAATTGCCGTGTTTGATACCGATGCTGGGCGTGTAGGTATTCAAATTTGTTACGATGTAGAGTTCCCAGAGCTTTCGCGCATATTAGCCAAGCAGGGGCTTGATATACTCTTTGTGCCGTTTTGGACCGACACTAAAAATAGTTATTTACGGGTTCGTCACTGTGCGCAAGCGCGCGCAATCGAAAACGAATGTTATGTGGTTATTGCAGGCTCAGTGGGTAACTTACCTGAGGTAGAAAGCCTAGACGTACAGTACTCGCAATCGGCAGTATTGACCCCGTCTGACTTTTCTTTTCCGCACGATGCAACATTAAATGAAGCCACACCTAATACTGAAATGTTACTATTTAGCGACCTTGATATGGATAAGCTAAAAATTCTTCATAGCGAAGGTACGGTGCGCAATTTAAAAGATCGCCGCGAAGATTTATACGACGTAATTTTGAAAAAGAGAGATGTTTAATGGCATGGGTTTATTTAGTCATTGCCGGCTTGCTTGAAATAGGCTGGCCAATTGGTTTAAAAATTTCACAAAATCCCGACACACGCTGGCAGGGTATAGTAATGGCCATTGCATTTTTAACAGCCAGTGGTTTTATGTTGTGGCTTGCACAAAAGCAAATATCAATGGGGACTTCTTACGCCGTATGGACCGGAATAGGTGCTGCGGGTACGTTTTTAGTGGGTATATTACTTTACGGTGATGCAGCCACGTTTGGCCGTATTGCTGGTGTACTCATGATCATTTGCGGTGTGATAACGCTAAAAATTAGCTCTTAAAAAGAGCGCTTAATACTCGCTTTAAACGTTATAAGCAGCCTATAGTAGCGCAGGTTTAAAAGCCTGCGCTTTTTTATGTTCTCAATTTGGCAGCATTACTAAAACAGCGGCAATGGCTATAAGTATTAAGCCCGCGGTATCTTGCTTTTTAAGTGGCTGTTTGAGCCAAAGTACAGCAATTAGCATGGTAAAAAATACCTCTACCTGACCAAGCGTTTTAACATACGCTACGTGCTGTAAACTCATTGCGCTAAACCAGCCAATAGAGCCTACACAGCTAAAAGTACTAATTGCGGCAGTGGTGCCTTTATATTGCCAAAGTTTGCCAACAGTGTGTGGCTCTTTTAGTAATAAATAGCCAAGTAATATAAGCGTTTGTAGGCTTATTACAAACAGTAAAACCCATGCAGCTGAGTGTGGAAACAATAACCCTGAATTTAAGCTCGCTTCACGCACCCACAGCGATGTAAGGGCAAAGCTGGTACCACAGGCAAGGCCAAGTAACGCTGTTTTAGCATCAAAGTGTTTTACGCTGGTTATGCCGCTAAGTAAAAGCACCGCAATAGCGCCTAAAAATACACCCAGCCACCCAAGAAGGCTAAGCGCAGAACCAAAAAACAATACCCCTAAAATAGCCGCTACTAACGCCTCACTTTTAGCAAGCCCTGCACCTATGGCGTAATTATTCATTTTAAACAGCTTTACCATTAAGCCGGTGGCGAGTATTTGCATAACACTTGCGCCAATAACAAACCCCCAAAAGGCATTATTAAAGGTAGGCATGGCTGTGTCTTTATATTGATAAAGACCATACAAATACACTGCAGCAATAGGGCCGGCTAAAATAAAGCGCGAAAGGGTTACGCCAGCTACACTTGCATGTGCGCTTAATTTACTTTGTAGGGCATTTCGCCATGCTTGCATAAAGGCGGCTAAAAAAGTGAAAAAGATCCAGGTCATGGGGGTCGTCGGTAAAAAAAATAAGGTCTATAAGTTAACAATCTTTAGTTATTAATGCGATGCATTAAGGGTGATAGTGAATATTCATCACCTGCGACATTATGCCGCACTGCTTTATAGGTAAACTTAGCTATAGTAAGTATGATGTTATTGTTTAGCCGCCTGCGTATGTCATAAAACGTGTTGGCGGCTTTTTTGTGTATGTGTGTTATATGTATTGGTTAAATAACTAGGTTTTAAAACAAGAGAATAAATTATGACAACATTAGTAGTATGCGCATTACTTGCTGTATTAATGCCTTATTTTGCAAAAATACCAGTGGCCATTGCAATGGCAAAGTTTGGCCAATACGACAATAAACACCCGCGTTCTCAACAAGCAAAATTAACGGGCTTTGGTGCGCGAACGCTCGCTGCTCATCAAAATTGTTTTGAATCACTTGCAGTGTTTGCCGTTGCTATTGCGGTGGTACTGGGAACTAACTCGGTAAATGCAGTAACCGAAACCTTGGCGGTTACTCATATAGTTTCGCGTACTTTGTATTGCATTTTTTATTGGTTGAACTTAGATATTATACGTTCGCTTGTATGGTTTATTGGCTTAGGCACTGCCATTGCCATGATTGTAGTGAGTATTTAATTTTATTGTTAAAACCACAAAGCAAGCGGCCTAAAAGGGCGCTTGCTTTGTGCTCTTGCATCACTTATTAGCCTTAATGCGATACTTTAATTCGCTCTATTAAATCGGTATTAGCAACCTCGCTGTTTATAGCAAAATCGAGCTGTACAAGTACATCATTAAAGCCTGACTCAGAGATTTTATACTCCCACTTTGCCAGCGCTTCTTTAGCTGATTTATCAAAAACGTCTGACGGCTTAGATTGAATGACACTAATGTTTTTTGTTCTGCCATTGGCGGCTATATCGTACTTTAATACAACCGAGCCGCTAATGCCTTGCTTAGCGGCTTGGGCTGGGTAGACAGGTTCAATGCGTATTGTTGGTGAAATATGATCCTCTTTCGTTATTTCAGTTTGGGGCTGTTTTGCTATGGCTAAACCGCTAAGCATGCTTGTTGCTATTAGCAGTAAGCCACCTTTGGCAAGGCGAGAGTGATTGCTACTGTGCTTTATATTGGTAAGTCGTTGTAACATGTTTTTTTTATCTCCGTAGTGTGAGTAAGCCATTAGGCCTGCGGGCGTTGCTGCCGCGCAGTTAACTAAGGCTTTGCTGTATAAAATATGTTGGTGTGTGGTTTTATTGGCAAGTACCCGCTGATCACAAGTTAGCTCCTGCAAGCGCCTAAAGCTTGCGTAAGCCATCCACGCGAGCGGGTTAAACCACATTAAAATAGTAGTCAGTAACAGCAGGGCATTTATTAGGTTATCTTTGCGTTTTATGTGCACAGCCTCATGCTCTAAAATAAGTGCCAAAGTGGCTTTATCAAACTGGGTTTTGTAATTACTAGGCAGTATGAGCTTACTTTGCAAAATACCCACCACCATTGGCGATGCAATATGATTACTGGTATAGGTTTTAATGTGTGAGGTTAGAGTGTGTTCGCTATTAATTAAATAATTGAGCTGCAGGTTTTTTATAAAGCGAATATGCACAACAAACGCTATGCTAAACAGCACTAAGCTAACCACTACATAAAGCACGGCCCAATTTAGGCCTAAGTTATTAATAAGGGGCTGGTTAGGCGTTATTAAATAATGGCTAATGGCGCTATTTTGCAGTGGCTTAATGTTACTTGGTAAGTTTGCAACCAGTAACGATACGGGGATTAGGCATACTAATTTATACACAAAGCCTGGGCCAAGCAGCCTTAAACTAAAACGCTCACATATAATAAACCCGCCAAGCATTATGCTGAGTAATAATTGCTGCTCTAGTAACCAGTTAAACAGGGTTTGAATATCCATAGCCACTCCTTACTTTTGGTTTTTTTCCCAGTCATCAATGACCTTTTTTAACTCGTTTATATCTTGTTGCGAAAGCTGCTCTGATTTAGCAAACCCGCTTACCAGCGGCGCTATGCGGCCACTAAAAAAGCGCTCAATAAAGTTTTTGCTTTCTTTTAATGTGTAGTCGGCGCGCTCCATACAAGGAGTATAAATATATTGGCGGCCGTCTTTTTCAAAGGTCAGTGCGCCTTTTTTAACTAATCGACCCAATAGGGTTTTAATGGTTTTTTCGTGCCATTGTTTGTCATCGCTTAAGCGCTCAATAATTTGGCTGGCGGTTGCTGGGTAATTAATCCAAAGCGCATCAAGCACGTCGAATTCTGCTTTTGATAACTCAATCATTTTATTGCCTACAAATGTAATCTTTAAATTAAGACTACACCTGTAATCTATTTTTGCAAGGTTATTTTTTAACTTTTTTGTGCGCTATTTAAACGAAGATTAGATTTTTGAAATATCTGTTTTATTAATTTGTATATAGTGGTTTTCAGGTAGGTTTAGTCTTGAAAGAGCAAGTTCGCTAAATTGTGCCCGATATAAATCAATTACTTTAAAGCCGCAGTACTGCGCCATTTTACGTATTTGTCTGTTAAGCCCTTGCTTTAAAATAATACTAAACTGGTTGTCAGCTATTTTTGTTACTTCACACGGTAAGGTTACTTGTTTATCTACGGGGATTCCTGCGGCCATTTTTTCGCAAAACGCATTATTAATAGGTTTATCTACCGTGACTAAATAACGTTTAGGCTGGTGGAAGTCAGGGTGAATAAGTTGATTACAGAAATCTCCGTCGTTGGTCAAAATAAGCAAGCCCCGAGAGTCTTTATCTAATCGGCCAATGGGGTAAACCCGAGTGAGGGTAGGTAAATGGTGAATAAGGCTGGCAGGGTCATTTTCATTTAATTTGCAGTCGATACCTACAGGCTTGTGGTACGCAAAATAAACTAAATCGGCAGCCCCTTTAACTGCTTGGCCATTAACTATTACGTCGTCTTGCTCATTAACGTGATCAATATGATTAGCAGGGCGATTATTTACCGTTACTACCCCTTCATCTATTAAGCGCGATGCCTGTTTTCGTGAGCACACACCAGCGTGAGCAATGTATTTAGCGAGTCGAATTTTATTGCTCATAAGCTTAAAAGGCAGTGATGTAATAATTTGATCGCGATTATAGCAAAGGTGCGTATCTATAAAGTTACTTTTTATTAAAAGGCGATTGTTATGGGTATGAAATTTTCTGAGTTAAAAAAGCACGAACCATTACAAAAAGTGGTCGCGCACTCCCTTGAAATGGCGCTCTATCAAGTGTCTGTCATTATAAATAACGTAGAGTATTACGTTACTGAAGAAAATGGCGAGTTTGTTAAAGCGCTCAGCCCGCTGCATATTCAAAAACGTTTTGAAAAAATAGCCTACGCCGAAATGGTACTGCGCCATACTAGCGCTTACGATGAAATGTGCGGCCAACCCGAAAAAACAAGCAGCAATTTGCTAGAAGTACCTTATGGAAAAAATAACCTTTTTTAATTAAGTTTGTTTGCTAGTATCTGCTTCTTTAAGGGCGGTACATGTATCAATTAAAAGCAGATAATACCGATGCGTTAAACTCAGCGCTTCGCACTAAAATAGTTGAATTTAACGCGCAGCATTTTGATGCGCAAAGAGTGCCATTAGGCTATAAATTTGTTGATGAGCAAGGTGAGCTTGTTGCAGGTATTAGTGGGTGTGTGTTTGGAAATTGGCTGATGATTAGTTGGCTTTGGTGTAGCGGTGTAGCGCGAGGTCAAGGGCTTGCAGATAAGTTACTAACGGCACTTGAACAATCAGCTGCTGAACTAGGTGCAACGACCGCACAGCTCGATACACTCGATTTTCAGGCCAAGCCTTTTTATGAAAAGCGCGGATACGTGGTTAAGTATCAGCTTAACAACTATCCGCGCTCTGGTACGCGTTACTTTATGGAAAAAACGCTTTAATTTAGTAGCTTAGTGTTATTTCTCTTTTAGTGGCTCACCATCAAAGCTCAGGCCTAAAAATGGAGTCGCTTCTGGCGCTAACATAAACGTGCGAATGTTCATGTGATCATCGCCTTTAGGGTTTTGTAGTACGTCTTCGCGGTAAAACTTACCAAAGCAATCCAATGTATTTTGCTTGCTTAAATCGTTTAATTTAGCAAACGCAAAAATTTTACATGAGCCGTTGTTCTCGCTTGCAGAGCTAAGTAAGCCGTGGTTATTAAATCCACACGCGGTAAAATCGTAATTAGCTTCTATTACCGCCATGGTATCGCTAAATTGTATGCTTTTAGGGTTGTCTGCAAGTTGCTGTAAAAAATCGTTTAATAACATGTTTGTCCTTTTCTAACAGAAGATTCAAAGAGAAAAATTAATAGTCGTTGCTTGTAAGCTCTGCGCTTAAAAGCTTTCCGTCATAAATATAAAAATAGCCATCCCAGTGTTGAGAAGTAAATTCTGCTGAGTCAAAGAACTCGTCGTAATCGCCTAACTTAGCAAGGCTTGCAACAGGGTCGTTGTATTTTACGCCTGATAAGTTCCACTGTGTACTTTGGTTAATATAGCCAGCTAATGCGGCGAGCTTAATTTTAGCGGTTGAAAAGGGCTCCACAAGCTTTAATTTAGAAATGTAGCCGTTGCCTTCATATATAAACTCATAACAAGGAGTAATGATTATATTGTCATGATCTTCATTAACCACTTTAAGCGTTTTACTATTTTTGTGTTTTTTTAAGTATTCATCGGCCAATATTGTGCCGTTATAGCATTGAGTGTTGCTCTTTATATGTTCAACTAATTCACCGTGCGATATACCAACAACTCTTTGCTCTGACTTGTTAATGGATACTTTATAAGATGCGGTTTCCACTTCATCAAAACTGTTTTTTAATTTATTAATTGCTGGTTGGGTTAAATCTGTATCTAAGAAAATAGCCTGATCTGTACCGGTGCTTATTTGTAATTTTTCATTTGCCAAAGAAAGCTCATTATTTATCACCATAGGTAGTAGCGTTTCATGGAACTGATAACCTATAAATACATTGTTTTTAAAGTGAAAAGCATGATTTCTTCCATATACAAGTATTGCGTTATTGTTATCGCTTAGCGATAAACTAGCAAGTCCGAGAGACGCTAATACCTGCTCATAGCTACTGCCAAATTGGAGTCCAAAAAAGTTAGTGGGGGTGATGAGGGGGTTGTTAAATTGAGTAAACTTAGGGGAACTGTTTATGTCTAAAGTGACATCAATTGCATTCCCCTCAATGGTATTTGAGAGGCTGTGCTTGTGCATTCCAGAAATAAATAGCTCGCTAGTCATAGCGACTTGTTGATTGCAGTTTTTTGAGGGGGTGAGCTTAATAAGGTAATGTAATTTTTTTTGGGCTCTGCTTATTGTAGGAGTTTCAGCAGAGTGGCTGCTATTTGTAGTAAAGCGTTCCTCTACATATAGTTGCTCATGCTGTTGATTGTACTGTTCGCTATACTTATTCAGCGCTTTTTGTCTAAGGTTTTGTCTTTTTCTTTGATGGTTATCTAAATCTCTCAGTGTAGCGCTAAGGCTTATTTCTATTTCGGGTGAAATAGCCTCACAACTTTTGTCTTTTACAAAATAATGTGTTGCCTGAGCAGTACATTGCCAAAAGCAAAGTAGTGTAAATAGTAGAGTACGCATAAACTTCCTTTTATTATTTTTTGTTTATTTAGCACTCAACTCTAACTCATCTGTTTGTTGATTTATATTAAATTTATATCTAGATAAAAAGTTCATTCCTAACAAACCTTGGCCGCGGGTGTTTTCAATACTGAGCACTTCAAAACCGTAAATAGTTTGCACCCCTACTTTAAACGACTCAATTTGGTAGCGTTTTACTCTAATTTGCCCATTCGCCGTGTTTACGGTTACATCGCCTAAATACAGTGGTCTGGGTGAAAGTTGGTTAAGCACGTCACTCGAAAGAGAAGTAATACTTGCGCCGGTATCTATCATTAGCTCTGTTTGGATTGAGCTATTTAGCTCGGTGCTAATTAAGTAATGTGCGCCGTAGGGGGTAAGTGCAATAAAGTCATCTTGGGATTGAGCTTTCTCTATCATTGCGTGTAAGGCAGTTACTTCGGCTTGTAGTGGGTGATTTGATGGCATGCGCTCAATAGTTGTTAAGGCGCTAATAAAGTCCTCTAGTTGATAATAAGCATGCGCGAGTGCGTATAAAAAATGGCTATTGTCGTTTTGATAGTCGAGCCAAATTTGAGTTTGTTCACTAATTGTTTGCCAATTTTGCTGCTCACTCAAACTATGCAGTTCGTTTGTCGTTAAATGCACAAGGCGCCTATCTACAGGGCCTTGTTGGTGCTTGTTTAATAATGGGTAGAGCTCAAATAGCGCAATAATTGCGTTTTGCCGTTGCCCGCTTTTTACTAGGTAATCAACGTGTAAAGTGAGTAACTCGGTATTGTAAGGGTCTTTATTTAAAAGTGTATTTAACAATGACTGGCTAAGCGGTAGGTTTGTGTTTAGCCATTGCTTTAGTTGTGCTACCCACGAAGCGTATAAAGTATGTGCTTTTTTTGGAGCGCTTAGATTTAGTTGCTGATACGTATTTAGAGCATCATCAAATTTGTGTTGTGTAAATTGCTGTTGAGCTTGGCTGAGCAGGTTACTTTTTGGCGCTTTGATGCTCTTGCCGCTGTGGATTTTTTGTGTGCCAACTACAGGCTTTTCTTGCGGCCACAATAAGTAAGCGTTTAGGCTAAGCGAGCCTATTAATAGCAAGGTAATTAGCTTGGTATAATGGCTCATTGCAACCTCTTAGCTCTATTTAGGCTATTTGATAAAGTGCGCTAAGGCATGAATATTTGCAATTTCAACATCGGCAAGGCCTTTGTAGTGATAAGCCGCGCCTTGGTCGTTTAGCCAAACCGATTGGCAGCCTGCATTATTAGCGCCTTGTACGTCGGTATCTAGGCTATCGCCAATGTGTAAAATTTCACTTTTAGCCACGTTTAAGTGCGCGGCGGCTTTATCAAACAGTGTACCGTGGGGCTTGGCTTTACCGTGCATACCAGCTTGCAATACTAGCGCAAATTTATCGCGTAAGTTAAAGCGCTCAATTTCAACATTGCCATTGGTTATTGCAACCAGCGTAAAGTGCTGGGCTAAGTTATCTAGCAGCTTTAGTACGTCGTCGGTTACCACTATTTTACTGCGCGCATCGGCAAAGGCGTTATAGGCAGCATCGGCATGATGCTCTACCTCTTGCTCATTTAAATCTAGCTTTGAAAGGGCTAAGCGTAGCGTATGTTGGCGCCATTTAGTTACATTATCAGCAAGCTCAGGTAACTGTATTACGGCCTCATTGCGGCATTGTTGCCAGTATTTTGGGCCTTTTTGTAAGTAGCTGGGTAGCGCGTTTAAGTAATCTTGCTGGGCTTTAACCGCGGCTTTTATTATGGGGTGGTTGTTATACAGTGTGTCGTCTAAATCAAAGCTCATAACTGAAAAAGGGCGAGGAGCACGATTAAATCGGATCATAATTACATTCCTAATCGGTTTGTTTTTTAGCGCGCGGATGAGTGTTGTCGTACACTTTTGCTAAATGCTGAAAATCTAAATGCGTATATACTTGCGTAGCCGATAAACTACTGTGCCCTAATAATTCTTGCACAGCGCGTAAATCGCCAGATGATTCTAAAATATGAGAGGCAAACGAGTGGCGAAGTTTATGCGGGTGCACTTGTGAGCTAATGCCTTGTTTTATTCCCCACTCTTGCATGCGTAAGCGAACTTGGCGAACCGAAATACGATTTTTTTTACTGCTTAAAAACACCGCCATTTCGTCAGGCTTTGCAAATTGCCCCCGTATGTTGAGCCAGTTTTTTAACGCTGTGAGCGCTTTGCGACCCACGGGAATGAGGCGCTCTTTGTTACCTTTACCTTTGACTAATATTTCGCCGCTTGCGGCGTTTATATCGCGTAAGTTGGTGCCAACTAACTCGCTAATGCGCAGCCCAGATGAGTACATAAGCTCCATCATAGCTTTGTCTCGTATGGCTAATGGGTCGTCATCGTTAATCTCTAGTAGGCTTGCCATCTGATCTACATCGAGATTTTTAGGTAAAGGCTTAGAAAATTTAGGCCCTTTAATGCCTTGTGCTGGGTTATGATAATGCGCGTGCTGAGCAATGTTTTTGGCTTTTAAAAATTTATACAAACTACGAATGCAGCTTAATTTTAAACTAATGGTGCGCCCACTTAATTGCTTTGAACGAAGCGCCATGCTGTAGCGGCGAATATGCTCGCCTTGTACGCCAAACCAGTCATCACATAATTTACTAAAATACAGGGCGGCAAAGTTTAGTTGGCTAACATACTGATTTACAGTGTGCTCTGAGTACTGTCTTTCGTACTTTAAATAGTCACTAAATAAATGAATGGGTGTACGCCAATGCTCACTTAATTGCTCAGTGTTAGGCGTCTCGTCGCTCATGCCAATTCCAACAGCCTAAGTTGCAATGCATGAACAAAATCAAGCACAAATAGGTTATCTTGTGCGGGTTCAAAATGGTTTTCATCATGGCTGCCAAAGGCCAATATAGCGACGGGTTTTTCAGCGCAACCAATAAGATAAATAGCAGATGATTGCGTGTTTTCACAAAATAATAGCTCGCGCTCTTGCTGATTAACGCGTCCTAAGTAGTGCCCAAATTGGCTAAGACGGTGCTCAATAAGCCCATCTAAAGTGTTATTGTATTTTACCAACCTACACTCGCTAATGTGTGGGCTGGTACAAATAATATTACGCAAATTTGCGGCAAGCGTATTAAAGTCGTAGTTTGTCCACAGTTGGCGATGGCATTGGCTAAACAAGCGATACACTAGCTCATTTTGCGCAGCATGTTCGCTCATACTGTGTATTTGATTTTTTAACTGAGTATTGTGCTCGCGCAATTGGCGCTGTTGTATGTGCACAAGCGAGGTGGCGCCTTGCGTTTTGTGGTGTAACTCAAGTTGTGCAAGTAGCTCTGGCTGCTCTATTAAAAAATCAGGGTGGCGCGCCAAATACTCAGCGACTTGCTCTTTTGTTAGCTCGCTCATAAGGCAACTTGCCCATCAAATACATGCTCGGCTGGGCCGGTCATGCGGACAGGGTGACCTTCGCCGCTCCAACGTACTTGTAATGTGCCGCCGGGTAAATCAACTTGTACCGTGGTGTTAAGTTTGCTTTGAATGTGGCCAATTACCATTGCTGCGCAGGCACCCGTGCCACACGCTAGGGTTTCACTAACGCCGCGCTCCCACACCCTAAGTTTAATATGATCTTGCGATACCACCTGCATAAAGCCAATATTGGCACGATTTGGAAAACGTTCGTGGTTTTCAAGCAGCGGACCAAGCACCTCAACTTGTGCGGTAGCTATATCGTCAACTTCTAACACGCAATGCGGATTACCCATAGACACAGCGCCACTAAATACTGTGTGCTCTTGAGCTCTTATTATATAAGTAAGTTCTCGCTTGCTGGCTTTAAGCGGGATTTTAGCAGGCTCAAAATTAGGATGGCCCATGTTTACCGTCACTTGGCCGTCTTTTTCTATGTATAGCGTGAGGTTGCCCGACTTAGTCGAGACACTAATTTTGTGCTTGTTAGTTAAGCCTTTCATGCGCACAAAGCGGGCAAAACAGCGTGCGCCATTTCCGCATTGTTCTACTTCATTGCCATCGGCATTAAATATACGGTAATGGAAGTCGAGATCAGGGGAGTAAGGGGCTTCAACCATAAGTAATTGGTCAAAGCCAATACCAAAGTGGCGATCAGCCAGTTTTTTGATTTGATCGCGAGACAAAAATACATTTTGTGTAATGTTATCAATTACAACAAAGTCGTTGCCTAAGCCGTGCATTTTGGAAAAATTAACTAACATAGCGCTCTAATTCGGGTTTGCTCTGCGCTAATCATGCCACAGAGCAGCGCCTTAACAAAAACGTTTATGGTAAAATTTTCTCACCTTGATAAAGGCTCTCGATGGTTTCGCGTTGGCGAATAAGGTGGTGTTGCTCACCATCTACCATTATTTCGGCCACGCGTGGCCGAGAGTTGTAGTTTGAACTCATTGTAAAACCATAGGCACCGGCACTTCGCTGCGCCAATAAGTCGCCTTGCTTAAGCGCTAGTTCGCGGTCTTTTCCTAAAAAGTCGCCGGTTTCGCACACTGGGCCCACAATATCAAAGTTATGTGTTGGTGTGTCGTCATCGCGCACCGATACGGGAATGATTTTTTGCCATGCCTGATAAAGCGAAGGGCGAAGCATGTCGTTCATACCCGCATCGACAATGGCAAAAAATTTATCCTGGTTTTGCTTAATAAATTCAACCTGCGTAACTAAAATTCCAGCATTAGCGGCTATAGCGCGCCCTGGCTCAAAAATAAGTTCAAGGTGTTTGTAATTGGCTAAGCGCTCAGTAACTTGCGCAGCATATTCACTTGGGTGGGGTGGCTGTTCATCATTATAAGGAACGCCTAACCCGCCGCCAATATCTAAATGAGTAAGCTCAATACCATTTGCTTTAAGCTCATCTATTAATGCCATTAGCTTATCAAGCGCTTCTAAAAAAGGTTTAACCTCAGTTAATTGCGAGCCTATGTGGCAATCTACGCCGGTTACTTTTAGACCTGGTAAAGATGCCGCATGCTGATAAACGCTCACAGCCGTTTGAATATCGATACCAAACTTGTTTTCTTTTAAACCGGTAGAAATATACGGGTGAGTTTTGGCATCTATATCAGGGTTTACACGAATAGAAATAGGGGCTTCTAAATTTAACTCGCACGCTACCTCAGAAATACGCTCAAGCTCTGAGGCCGACTCAACGTTAAAACATTTAATACCTAACTTTAGTGCATAAGCAATTTCGTCGGCGGTTTTAGCCACACCTGAAAACACCACTTTACTGGCATCACCGCCAGCTTTTATTACACGCGCCAGCTCACCTTTAGACACTATGTCAAACCCTGAGCCTAAACGCGCTAATATATTTAATACTGCAATATTAGAATTGGCTTTAACTGCGTAGCACACCAAACTTTTATGATTTTTAGTGGCATTTGCAAAGGCTAAATAATGGCGCTCAAAAGTAGCACGCGAGTACACATAACACGGCGTACCATAGTGCTGAGCAATTGTGGCAATGCTGACATCTTCGGCAAATAATTGATTGTTTTGATAGTTAAAATAATCCATTTATTGCTCCTGCACTTGCTCGGTGTTGGTTTTTTTTACGGGCGTTGGCTGTGCCGTATTAGGGGGTGTGTTTTGCTCAGCCTGTTGCTCTGGTAAATACAAAGGCCCGCTTTGGCCGCAGCCAGCTAATGCACTTAGCAGTAAAGTACTTATATATAGTCGTTTTAATTGTAAGGTATGTGTCGCTTTCATTAGATTAATACGGTTGCTGGCTTTATAATCGCAGAGTAACAGAATATCTAAAAAATGCAGCTATTCGCGGATGATTTTATTCCTGTTACACTAGCTGTATATAAACCGTACCCAATATTAGGCAGCTCGCCTGCAAAGGAAAATTACAATGACTGAACACGAATATCACCAATTAGCCGAAGCTCTTATGTTCACAATTGAAGAGCAAGTTGATGATTGCGAAGCAGATTTAGACTACGAATCGGCAGAGGGTATTTTAGAAATAATTTTCCCTGATAAAAGTAAAATTGTAATTAACAAACAAGCGCCTTTGCATCAAGTGTGGGTTGCGACTAAATTTAATGGCCACCATTTTGAAATGCGTGACGGCCAGTGGATTGATAACCGCTCGGGCGCAGAGTTTTGGGAGTTTATGAACCAAGCGTCTACTCGCCAAGCTGGCCAAGAAATTAAGTGGCAATCAAGCTTATGAGTTTAGAGTTTGCACAATACCCAGCGCAAGGTGAGCACAAAGCCACTGTTATTTGGTTACATGGTTTAGGCGACTCTGGCGATGGCTTTGCACCGGTTGCACCGCAACTTAACTTACCCAGTGAGCTTGGTATACGATTTATTTTTCCGCATGCGCCTATTCAACCGGTCACCATAAATGGTGGCATGGAAATGCGCTCGTGGTACGACATTAAATCTATAGAATTAGACAAACGTGCCGATGAACAAGGCGTGAGAGATTCAGCCGAAAAAGTGCAAGCCCTGATCAATCAAGAAATTGAAAATGGTATACCTGCCGATAAAATTATTTTGGCGGGCTTTTCGCAAGGGGGCGTGGTGTCTTTACATTTAGCGCCGCGATTTGAGCACAAACTTGCAGGTGTTATGGCGCTGTCTACTTATATGTGCGTGCCTGAAAAGCTAGCGCAAGAAGCAAAGCATACTGATTTAAATGTATTTATGGCTCATGGCAGCCAAGATAATGTAGTGCCGCATAGCGCGGGTAGAAGTGCGTTTGAAGTATTAACAGCACATAACATGGATGTAAGCTGGCAAGAATACCCTATGGCTCATCAGGTTTGCGCAGAAGAACTGCAAGCTATTCGCCAATGGTTAATTGCCCGTTTAAGCTAATTTGGAGCCGCTGAGGTCAATATGAGTCAAAAAATAGTTATTAAAGCAAATGTAAAACGCGAACCACAAAATAGTGTACCTAATGTAAGCTACGAGTGGCATTGGCGTCGTATTGCGAGTGTTTCTATGTTGGTAGCAATGACCTCGGCAGCGGTTGTGTATGGCTTAACTAGCTCGGTAAATGCCGAGCAGGGCGAGCAACCTAATGAGCAATCGCCGTATTCACCTTTAAGCGACAACACAGCAGATAATGTTGAGCCCACGGTGAGTGTAAATGACGAGCAAACGCGCCCAAATGAGCTTACAAATGATATAGCAGATGTTGCGCCAGCGGTGCTTGAAGATGCAAGCGTTAATAATACTTCGTTAGCGCAAAGCAATAATGAGCAAACGAATATAGAGCCAATTGCTAACGTTCAAAGCAATCAAGTTTCTATTATTGAGCAATCAAATACTGCACTCGCTGAGCCTATCGCTAATCAGCCGCTTACTAGTACGCAGTTAAGCGCACCACCCAATGAACAGCTTCCAGATATTGAAAACGACGACGGCTCGCTAACTAGCAGTGAAGGTTTTTCATCTAATGCGCACATTGCCAGTGTTGCATTAGGTGCACAAATTGATACAGGTAAAATTAGCCGTGCAGTGCTTACTCGCAAAGTAAGTAAGCGCGAGCCCACTAATGTATTTGCTGCAGATATCCGCTTAAATCAGTTTGAAGAGGCACTTTCGTTTTTTAGTGAGCTTAAAAACCTACAAGGCCAACAAGTAAAGCATGTATGGTCTTATGAGGGTGAAACCATGGCTGAGATTTCACTTAATGTTACCTCGCCGCGCTACAGAACGTACTCAACCAAAAATATTATGAATACACAAACAGGCCATTGGCGTGTAGATGTTGTTGATGAGCAAGGTAATTTAATTGCTCAAAAAGAATTTAGAATTTTAGCTAATTAAGCTTGGCTATTAGCTGTAACTATTTGGATACCCCTATGACAGAAAAAACAAAGTTAGTACGCATTGCAACCCGTAAAAGTGCTTTAGCGCTTTGGCAGGCTGAATTTGTAAAAGCACAGCTTGAGCATTTTCATGCTGATGTGCGCGTAGAATTAGTCCCTATGTCTACTCAAGGGGATATTATTTTAGATACACCGCTTGCTAAAATTGGTGGTAAAGGCTTGTTTGTTAAAGAGCTTGAGCAAGCAATGTTAGATGGCCGCGCGGATATAGCAGTGCATTCAATGAAAGATGTACCCGTAGAATTTCCAGAAGGCTTAGCACTGCACACCATTTGTGAGCGTGAAGACCCGCGCGACGCGTTTGTATCAAATAACTTTGCCAATTTAAGCGAATTACCACAAGGCGCTGTAGTCGGTACTTCTAGCCTTCGTCGTCAGTGCCAAATTAGAGCTTTGCGCCCTGATTTAGTCATTAAAGACTTACGTGGTAATGTTAATACCCGTTTAGCTAAGCTAGATGATGGCCAGTACGATGCGATTATTTTAGCCGCAGCCGGACTGCTACGTTTAAAAATGGACGAGCGTATTGCTGATTATATTGAGCCTGAGGTATCTCTACCTGCTAACGGCCAAGGTGCTGTCGGCATTGAATGTCGTATTGACGATGAAGTAACAAAAGCCTTACTGGCCCCGCTTGAGCATACCCAAACACGTATTCGTGTAAATGCAGAGCGTGCTATGAATCGTCATTTAGAAGGTGGCTGCCAAGTACCAATTGGTGCCTACGCATTAGTTGATGGCGAGCAAGTGCATTTACGTGGCCTCGTGGGCGCGGTAGATGGTAGTGAAATTTTACATGACGAAGTAACCGGTCATATAAATGATGCAGAAGCTATCGGTGTGCAGCTTGCTAAAAAATTATTAGCGCAAGGCGCCGACAAAATATTAGCAGAAGTATATAGAGACGCATAAATGACACATATCCTGATAACTCGGCCCGAAGGAAAAGGCGCAGCCCTTGCTCAGCAACTTGAGCAAGCGGGTTATCAGGCGTCATTATTTCCTGTTTTAAAAATATCCTACCTTACGCCTTCTACTACCGAACTAAGCCCGTTAATTAATGCCGATAAAATTATCTTTATCTCTCAAGATGCCGTTACTGCCCTTGCGCAATTAAAGCCAACAATAAATACCAAAGCGCAATTTTACGCAGTAGGTCAGCAAACTGCAGATACTATTTATGCGTTATTTGGCGTGCGCGCAGCAGTGCCTAAACTGCATGATTCTGAAGGGTTATTGGCGCTAAACTCGTTAGCTGAGGTTGATGGTAGCAATATTGTATTAGTAAAAGGCCAAGCGGGGCGTCCAGATATTGCCAAAACCTTAAAGGCGCGTGGGGCATTTTTAAATAACTGTGTGGTATACAAGCGCGAGCCAATAAGCGCTGAAAAAGCCAACTGGACAGACCACTGGCAAAACCTGAAAGTACAAGGTATAGTCATAACCAGTAATGCAGCAGTTGATGCAATATTTAATAACCTGACTGAACAACAGTTACAGTGGTTACAACAGTGCCGATTTTATGTTGCTAGCGAGCGTATAGCCGCTTATTTACAACAGCAACAGGTAAGCTCGGCTAATATACACATTGCCGCAGGGGCAAGCGATACCGCTATGTTTTCCTGCATAAAACAGCAAGGTAGCAAGATGAGCGAACAGTCAAAGCCAGTAACGGCAGATAACACACCAACCACTAAGGCAGCGGCCTCTGCACAAAAAAAAGAGGCAGCTAAAGCACACAGTAAACCACATAACGATAAGCAAAAAATAAGTAAATTAGCGGTATTAGCGCTGATCATTTCGCTTATTGTTGCCTGTGGTGTGGGGTATGAGTTTTACCAAAAACTCAATGCAGGTAAAGCCCAAAATGTAGCTGTTAATGAACTAAAAGAAGAAAACGCGTTATTGTCACAAGAGTTACAGGCGCTCAAGTCTGCGCAATCTAATCTTCAGCAAGCATTGTTCAATAGTGAGCAAAAAGTGGCTGCTGCGCTTAATGAAAGTGCAGAGAACAACCAGCAACAATTAAAAGCAGCATTGCAACAAGCTCAACAGCAAGGCGCTTCACTAAACCCGCAAGAAGTAACCAGCTTACAACGTATGGCTGAGTTTAAACTGTGGGCTGAAAAAGATTACCAAGGTGCCAGCGCTGTACTTAAACGCTTAGATGACTTATTGAGTGAACACCCAGGTACTGTTGCAGTTCGCCAAGCAATAACACAAGACATTCAAACACTAGATAGCTTAAAACCTATCCCAACAGAAGCCATTTACTTAAAACTTAATAGCGTGTTATCAAACATAGATAAGCTTGCATTTAATGCCGTTAACATACCGCAAGAAGCAACAGAAATTGAAAAAAATGCCTTGAGTGAAGATGTAAGCGATTGGCAGCAAAACCTAAGCAATAGCTGGAATAAGCTAGTTGATAGCTTTATTACTATTCGCCAGCACGAAGGGGTTGCTATAGAGCCACTGCTAACCGATCAGGAGCGCCACTTAATTAATCAACGTATTAAATTAAATGTGACGCAAGCTCAAGATGCATTAATGAGCAAACAAGCGAGCATTTATTTTAGTGCCATAAGTGAGGCAAAGCGTCTTGTTAATGAGTACTTTAAACAAGATGACGAGGCGACAAAAGTGGTTATAAACGCACTAACTAGCCTAGAAAAAGAGCCATTAAACTTTAACCCTGAAGTAAACCTACAAAGTACACAGCAGGTTAAGGAGTGGGCGCAATGATAGGGCTTATAGTATTAATTGTTGCGATTGTTTTAGTTTTAGCGATTACGCCATTTGTACTGGATGAAAAAGGCTATGTGCTGATCTCGTTTAACAACACCACGATTGAAGGCACGATTGTATCGTTTTGTATTATGGCGGTAATTAGTGCAACAATTTTGTTTTTAACTTACAAATTAGTGCGCTATTTATTGTCGATTTATCATAATACTAAACATGGTTTTTTTGCGCGTAGCGAAGAGCGAAAGCAAGCAGCTATAGAGCAAGCCTTATGGAGTGCGATAAACGATGATTACGAGCTTGTAGAGCAAACGTTATCAGGTAATAGTGTACCCAGTAAGTTTGAAGATATACGCTTAGCGCTATTAGCAAAAGCAGCGCTTGCTAATAACCAAACCGACAAAGCACTAGAGCGTTTATTTGAAATTAGCCCAGAGCAGCAACTTAACGTTGCTAAACTTTGGATAGCCAGTGGCGATAGCAGCGCAATAGAATCGCAAATGCGTGCTAACAGCGATTCAAAAAAAGCGACACCACTTGAGCTTAAGCTATACGCCGAAATACTTGTACAGCAACAGCACTTTAGTGCACTTGAAGACTTTTTACCGCGTTTACTTCGTAAAAAAGTCCTTAACGATGCGCAGTGGACACAGCTGTTTAATGCCTATTTTAATGCACAAGCTAGCGATAAAATCACTGAAAAATATAAACAACTTCCTAAAAAGCTACAAGCTCATGCTAATACAGCTTACTTAATGCAAATGGCTAAAGTGGGTCAGTTAAGTGCGATTGAAAGTGACTTAATTAAAATGGTGAAGTACGACGAGCAACATGCTCAGCTGGCCAATATATTAAGTAACGCCACCTCGGCAGAGGCTGTAAAGCTTCAAAGTAGTATTCAAGAGCGCCTGAAAAAAGATGATGCAAACAACGCATTATTACTCTCGCTTGCGTGTTTAGCTAATGCCCAAGGCGATTATGAGTTAGCCGCAAAGGTTTTTGATAAAGCCTTGAATATCGAAAACAAAAAGCAATTTGCTCAGCAAGCAGCGCTTAGCTATAAAAATACCGCACAAGCCGATAAAGCACTCGTTTTGTATCAATAAAGGCTACACTTATACTTTTGCAGCTTTGATATTCGGGAGCATTGGGTTGAAACACTTTATCATTGTCACTGTAAGTTTAGCGTGCGCTTACTTTTTTACCGGATATTTTAGTAATTTACTATTAGCGATAGATGGCTACGCAGTGGCTGTGTGGCCGCCTTCGGGAATTGCGCTTGCTGGCTTTTTAATTTGGGGCAGAAAGAGCTTACTAGGTATTGTTTTAGGGGCTTTTTTTACTAACCTCATTCATTTAGAAAGCGCCTCAGCGATATTTCAATTAAGTGTATTTATGCATGCTGCGGCTGTTACCTTTGCTGCTACTTTACAAGCATGGGTAGGTAGCCAATTGGTCACTAAAGTGATTAAAGCACCACTCGACTTATCTTCTTTAAAACACTGTATTCAAAGCCTCGTTGTTGCCGGCCCATTGTGCTGTGTTATAGCTGCAGGGGTAGGCACCAGCTTATTAATTTTTAATGGCGTTATTGTGTCTCAAGCCGGTTGGGATACGTTTATAGCGTGGTGGATAGGCGACAGTATTGGGGTGCTTGTTTTTACTCCGCTTATGCTAGCGGCATTTAACTATTCACAGGTAAATTATCGCCTACAAGTTATACTGCCCTCACTGTTAATTTATATGGTTATAAGTATTAGCTTTTATGGCGCGGCCAGTGTAAAAAAAGAAAAAAACATTCAAAAAGAAGAGCTGAAAATATTAGCCACTCAAGATGCTATCAACAATAAAATTAACGAAATAACCGCACACCTCGCCTTACTGGCGACTTTTTTTTCTAGTAGTGACGATGTGAGCTTTACTGAATTTAAGCAGTTTACTTCTAAGCAGCTTAGTTACAGCGAAGAAATTTTAGCATTTGAGTGGGTGCCCTACTTACCAAGTGAAAACTTAGCTCAGTATATAGAGGCTAATAACAACACCGAGCTGGCTAAATATAGCTTAAAAGAAAGAGCAAAAGATGGCAGTTGGCAGGCCGCACCCCCACGAGATTTTTACTACCCCGTACAATACGCACATCCTTTGTCGGGAAATGAAGACGTAATTGGCTTTGATCTTGCCTCAAATGAGGTAAGGCGATCTGCATTAATAAAAGCAAAAGTGTTAAATGAGTTGGTGATCAGTGAGCCAATAAATTTAGTACAAAACGAAGCTGAGCGCGGCGTGTTGTTTTTTCATCCGGTGTTTGGCAACAATATTACCGAAGACGATTTTAAAGGTTTTGTGGTAGCCGTTGTTAGTTTAGAAAGACTATCAAGCGCGGTGTTATTTGATCAAAACAACGGCGTTGCAGTGAGCTTTACAGACACCACAACAGAGAATAATGCACAGCCTATTTTTATTGCCGATCATCAACAACTATTGCCGTTAAAAGACTATAAGTTATTGGTAGGTAAGCGGGTGTGGCAGGTGGAGCTGCATCAGCCAATGCAACGAGAGTCATGGTTAGTTTACTGGCTTGCACAAATAGCCGGCATGTTATTTGTTTGGCTGCTTATTACCTTTTTAATATCGGTAACGGGTACCAACATTCGTATACGTGAGCAGGTAGCAAAACAAACTAAAATTTTACGTTTAGAAAAGCAAAAGGCCGATGAAGCCAATGAAATAAAAAGCCAGTTTTTAGCAAATATGAGCCACGAAGTTCGCACACCTATTAATGGTATTAAAGGGCTGCATTATTTAGCCCTACAGCAAAACGATTGGCAGCAAGCTCGCAGCTATATTGAACAAGCGGATGGGGCTCTGGGCGTATTGCTAAGAGTATTAAATGATGTGCTCGATTTTTCTAAAATGGAAGCAGGCAAACTTGATTTAATTCAAGAGCCAATTGATGTAGGCACACTCAGTGAAGAAGTGGCCAATTTACTGCAGTTTGATATAGAAGCAAAGTCGCTAGAATTTATGCTTGATTACGATAAATCAAGTAACTTGGTTATCAACACCGACCCAATACGCTTAAAACAAGTTTTGCTAAACCTAATCAATAATGCCATTAAGTTTACAGCCAAAGGCAGCATCACGCTTAAAGTATGGCAATCTAAAAAAATGACTTACTTTAGCGTTAATGATACCGGTATTGGTATTAGTAAAGAGGCGCAAAAACAGCTCTTTAAACCGTTTGCACAAGCCGATAGCTCTACCTCGCGTCAATATGGCGGCACGGGCTTAGGTTTAAGTATATGCAAAAAGCTTGTAGAGTTGATGGGCGGAGAAATTGATTTAATAAGCCACGAAGGGCACGGTTCTACGTTTACTTTTAGCCTGCCAATTTATTCGCCGCTACCAAAGGCTGAGCAAATAAAGCAACAATATGATGAGATAGATGTTAGTACGCTTTCTTTTGCAGATTATAAATTATTGCTTGTTGAAGATAACCCATTAAATCAGCACGTCGCGAGCGCTATTTTAAAAACCAAAGGGTGCGTTGCTGAAATTGCTAATGATGGTTTTGAGGCGATTGAAAAGCTGACAGAGCATACCTACGACATTGTGCTTATGGATATACAAATGCCAAAAATGGATGGCCTTGAAGCCACGCGAGTTATTCGTAATGAACTTGGTTTGTTTGACTTACCTATTATTGGCTTATCTGCTAATGCCCACGATGACGATGTTAAAAAAGCAGTTGCCAGCGGTATGGATAATTATATTACTAAACCCATTGAAGCAAATACCTTATTTAAAACACTCTGGCATCACTTAGCTCATCAAAATAAGTGAACAAAAACCTAATTTTGTTCACTTTTTGAGTAAAAAGCAGACATATGACCGCTAATATTTACTTTAACTGCTCTACACTTGAAAAATAACTGTACCTGCGTATCATGCGCGCAATTTTAACCTAACCGAGTCGCTATTATGATAAATAAAAAATTACCTCTGCTAGATATTCATCGTCATTTAGATGGCAATGTACGTGCGCAAACCATACTAGAGCTTGGTCGACAGTTTAATATTACGCTACCTGCTGATAACGTAGAGGCGCTTATCCCTCATGTGCAAGTTATTGATCCTGAGCCTGATTTAATGGCTTTTTTACAAAAGCTCGACTGGGGGGTAACGGTACTGGGCGACTACGACGCCTGTAGACGCATTGCAGTTGAAAACATAGAAGATGCTCAAGCGCAGGGACTTGATTATGTAGAGCTTCGCTTTAGCCCGTATTATATGGCACAAAGCCAAGGCTTACACCCGCAAGGGGTGGTTGAGGCCGTGGTTGATGGTATTAAATCGGCTACTCAAGGCGTAAATATTAAAGCAAACTTAATTGGTATTATGTCGCGTACTTACGGTGTTAAAACCTGCCAGCAGGAGCTTGACGCATTACTTGCCTTTAAAAATGATTTAGTGGCGATTGATTTAGCCGGAGATGAAATTGGTTTCCCGGGAGAGCTTTTTGTCGAACAATTTAAGCAAGTAAGAGACGCTTACCTGGCCGCTACCATTCATGCCGGTGAAGCGCTGGGTGCAGCGAGTATTTGGCAAGCCATTAATGAATTAGGTGCAAGCCGTATAGGCCATGGGGTAAAAGCAATTGAAGACCCTAAACTAATGGACTACCTGCGCGATAACCGCATTGGTATTGAGTCGTGCTTAACCAGTAATATTCAAACCAGTACCGTAAACGATTTAGCTAAACACCCCCTTAAACAGTTTTTAGATCACGGTATTTTAGCGTGTATTAATACCGACGATCCGGCTGTAGAGGGCATTGAAATTGAGCATGAATATTTAGTGGCTGCGCCAAAGGCGGGTTTAACACAAGCCGATATGCATAAGGCGCAAGCTAATGCCTTAGAGATTGCATTTTTAAGCGACAGCGATAAAAGCGCATTAACTGCGCTTGCTGCAGCACGTTAAACACGCTTAATACAAAAAATGCCGCTTATTAGCGGCATTTTTTTATGTTAGCTTACTTTTGTTTGGCAGCTCACGTAATTATCAAACAGTGCTTTTAATACATCGCTTCGGCCAATCAGCCCTATCACGGTATCACCCTCAACAACGGGGTAGTTTTTTGGCTTTCCTGTTTTCATTTGCTCTGCAAGCTCGATAATGTTGGTATCGGCATTAACGGTTACAACCTCGGTTTGCATAAGCTGCGAAACTTTTACAACGCCATCGCAAAAATAGCTGCTTCGCATTAATGGTTTTAACAGCTCTTGCTCAGATATAAAACCAACCAGCGATTTATTGTCATCAAATACTGGTGCACCTAATAAGTTAAACTTTTGCAGCTCACTAATGGCGGTGGTCATTTCGGTATTTGGGGTAATGTGTGGCAACTTACGTTGCATAAAATCTTTTACTTTTGTATTTAACATTTGGGTCTCTCCCGCTGATGTTCTATACAAAGTATGGTTTATAGATAGGAATTTAGGAAATTGTTTATACTGATTAAAGCAATAGGTTATACCAATTAATAGCTTAAATTTGATAGAAATAACAAAGGCGCCATGGGGCGCCTTTGTATTATAAATAAAAATTTATTTTATAAACGCGAATGCATCGGCGTACATGTTTTCGCGAACAGCACCGTGAGCAATAAAGTCATCACGGACAATGCCAATCATGTCAAAGCGACCAGCCATATAAATATCGTAAGGTTCTAACGACACAATATCTTGCATTACTGCTTTGTGTACAAACCCAGTGTGGCCTTGCCAATTAGCAGATGGGTTTTCTACAACAGGAATAAATTCAAAGTGCTCGTTACTCTCTGCCCATGCTTGCATTTCGCTGTGAGCATACAATGCAGACTCTTCTTTAACACCCCAGTAAAATAGTACCGGGCGGTCGCAGTTAATTTCAGCTAAGTGATCAGCCATTGATTTTGCATAAGAAAAACCAGTGCCGCCAGCCAATAAAATAATAGGGCGCTCGCATTGTAGACGTAGTTGCGATACACCAAGGCCAGCTTCTATATCTACCGGTGTATTATTTTGATGCGCATTACGCAAATGCTCAAGCGATTGCATTGCGTATGAATCGGCTTTAGATGCGCCAATATGAAGCTCTATTTCATCACATTGCGATGGACGACTTGCAATCGAAAATGCGCGCTTGTCTTTTTCGCCAAGTACAAGTTGCATGTATTGGCCAGCTTCAAACGTAACAGGTTGTTGAGGCTTTAAAATTACTTTATGAACAAATTCTGTAAGTGGGCTGATGGCAACAACTTCAGCTTTTAATGTTTGCATTTTTTACCTTTTAGCAGCGTTTACGCAGATATGCAGTTAAGTGGAGCAATATTAACATATCTGCGGGGTTATTTTATAGCCTGTTTATATTCACTTAGCGTGCTTAAAGTATATCGAGACTTTGCCAAATTTCGTCAACACGATCTTTTGTTGCTTTATCCATGACAATTGGCTCGCCCCATTCACGGTCGGTTTCACCTGGCCACTTATTTGTTGCATCCATGCCCATTTTTGAGCCAAGCCCAGATACCGGCGATGCAAAATCGAGGTAATCTATTGGCGTGTTTTCAATTAATGTGGTGTCGCGTGCAGGGTCCATACGGGTAGTGATGGCCCAAATAACATCGTTCCAGTCACGGGCATTTACATCATCATCGCAAACAATAACAAACTTAGTGTACATAAACTGACGTAAAAACGACCATACGCCCATCATGACGCGCTTAGCATGGCCTGGGTATTGTTTTTTCATGGTTACCACGGCCATACGGTAAGAGCAGCCTTCGGGTGGCAAGTAAAAGTCGACGATTTCTGGAAACTGCTTTTGCAATATAGGCACAAACACTTCGTTTAATGCCACACCTAAAATAGCTGGCTCATCAGGTGGACGGCCGGTAAATGTACTGTGGTAAATTGGGTTTTTACGGTGTGTTAAATGGGTCACTGTCATCACAGGAAAATCATCAACTTCATTGTAATAACCAGTGTGGTCGCCATATGGCCCCTCGGGAGCCATTTCGCCAGGCATAATGTAGCCTTCAAGTACTATTTCGGCACTGGCAGGGACCTGTAAGTCATTTGAAATTGACTTAACCACTTCGGTTTTACTACCGCGCAGTAACCCAGCAAAGGCATATTCACTTAACGTGTCTGGCACAGGTGTAACCGCACCTAAAATAGTGGCAGGATCAGCTCCTAATGCAACCGAAACTGGGTACGGTTCGCCGGGGTTTTCTTTACACCATTCTTGAAAATCGAGTGCGCCACCGCGATGCGATAACCAACGCATAATTATTTTATTTTTACCTAATAGCTGCTGGCGGTAAATACCCAAATTTTGGCGCTTTTTATAAGGCCCTTTGGTAACAGTTAAACCCCAAGTAATAAGGGGGGCGGCATCTCCAGGCCAACAATGTTGTATAGGCAGCTTAGTTAAATCTACCTCGTCACCTTCTAGAATAACCTGTTGGCACGGTGCTTTTTTAACTTCTTTAGCCGGCATATTGAGTACTTGTTTAAATACCGGAATTTGCCCTAGTGCTTCTTTAATCCCTTTTGGTGGCTCCGGCTCTTTTAGAAAAGCGAGTAGCTTGCCAACTTCACGCAGCTCGCTTACATTTTCTTGGCCCATGCCCATAGCAACGCGCTTAGGTGTACCAAATAAGTTTGCAAGCACAGGCATACTGTGACCTTTTGGGTTTTCGAACAATAATGCGGGGCCTTTAGCACGTAATGTACGGTCGGCTATTTCGGTCATTTCAAGATACGGGTCGATTTCTTGAGTAATACGTTTAAGTTCGCCTTTTTTTTCAAGCAAATCGATAAAATCACGTAAATCTTTATATTTCATGGTAGGCCGCTACTAAGCAAAAAGTGAAAGTATTATACCCAACTAAACAACAAATGCATGCGCAGTTGTTTAGCGTAAAAACAGGCTATTTATTACGATGAGAAAAAAGAAAAAGTTTAAATCGCGAAAGACAAAATTATAAGGCGTCGGCTTGTTGAAGTTGGCAATGGTATTTATTACCTGAAACAATCAACATCGCTTCATCGGCTTTAGACCAAAATAGCACTCGCTCATTAATATACTTTAACCCTGATGCGCTCGGCTCTTTATTAAGCGTATATGTTTGCTCATTTAAAGTAAGTGTTGCCCCCGCTCCTTGGTGGGCTAATTCTACTACGCGCTCGTTGCATAAGTAGTGGGTACTTTTAGACTCATTACTACAGGCTGATAAAACCAGCATGCTTGTAAAAATAACCACCAATGCTTTCATTTATATCCCCTAAGTAAGTTTGCCATTGATAAAAATCAGTGCGTTTAATCAGCATAACAAAGCAAAATTAACCGTTGGTGAAAATTACGGATTACGCTATGTTGATAGCATTATTTTTTAGCTAGGAAGCAACATGGCAGGCATTAACCTTTTAACATTACTTGATGATATAACCACCTTACTTGATGACATTGCCACAATGAGTAAAGTCGCCACTAAAAAAACAGCCGGTGTACTTGGTGACGACTTAGCACTTAATGCTCAGCAAGTTACAGGGGTTACAGCCGACCGCGAATTACCCGTAGTTTGGGCTGTGGCAAAGGGCTCATTTTTAAATAAAGCCATTTTGGTGCCTGGTGCATTGCTCATAAGTGTATGGCTGCCTTGGTTAATAACCCCGCTGCTAATAATCGGTGGCTTATTTTTATGTTTTGAAGGCGCTGAGAAAGTATTTGCTCGGTTTTTACCTCACCCCGAAAAAGAGGCTGATGAGTCGCTACAATTAGACCCAGCTGAGTATGAAAAGCAAAAAGTAAAAGGAGCCATACGCACCGACTTTATTCTCTCAGCCGAAATTATAGTGATCACCTTAGGAACGGTTGCAGGTGCCACACTTGTAAATCAGGCGCTTGTACTGTGTGTTATAGCCGTATTAATGACTATAGGTGTATACGGCCTTGTAGCCGGTATTGTAAAGCTTGATGACGCGGGGTTGTATTTGCTTAATCAATCAAAGGTGTCGGCTAATAAATTTAAAGAGATGCTTGGTAAGGGGCTATTAGCTGCAGCGCCAAGGCTTATGCAATTTTTAGCCTTTGCCGGCACAGTAGCCATGTTTTTAGTCGGTGGCGGCATTTTATCCCACGGTATTGAGCTACTGCATCATTGGCAATTAGAAGTAATAGCCATAGGTAAGTCGTTATTAAATGGCACCGGCGAAACATTAGCTCCCCTTATATTTGACGGATTACTAGGAGTAGTAGCAGGGCTATGCATTGTTATTCTGCATTTAGTTTGGAGTAAGCTTACTAATCCTAAGCATTAGATTTATAACCTTATTAATTTACGCCTGTTTACATAAAGGGAAGAAGTATGGTGTATATTTTTGTTAAAAGTATGTAACATAAAAGCTCAATCAAAAATAAATAAAAGGAACTTTAATGAATAAGTTTTTGGCTTGTCTGTCTTTATTGCTGGCCAGTATTTTTAGCTCTCATACTACGGCAAGTAACGACTTGGTACCGATAGAAAGCTTTAGTAAAGATATAGAGTTTGCAGGTGTGAAAATTTCACCTGATGGAAAATACTTAGCTGTAATTACTCGCCCTGAAGGAAAAAATGTATTAATGGTGCTAAGCACTGATACATTTAAAGTAAGTCATGCAATTAGGTTTCCTAATAATGCCCAAGTTGGCAATTATTACTGGGTAAACAATGAAAGAATTGTATTGGCTAAAGAGTACATTAAAGGCTGGAAAGATCATCCCGAATTTCATGGTGAGCTTTTTGGTGTAAATGCTGATGGTAGCCGAGGCAAATATTTAGTGGGTTACCAAGGTGAAATGCAAACAGGAACCCGTATAAAAAAAGCGACACCCATACTAGGTACTTCTTATGTACTAGACCCGCTTATTCATGATAGGCGTAAAATGCTGATCCTGACCTACCCATGGAGCGCTTCAAATGAGCCGCATACAATAGTTTATGAAGTTGATATTTACAGCGGAAAGCGAAAAAGAGTCGCTCGCTCACCATCAAGAATGGCAGGCTTTTTAACAGACCATGATGGTAATGTGCGTGTTGCTGTTTCAAATGATGATTATATTAATCAAAAAATTTATACCCGTGAGAAGTCAGGTGGTGAATGGCAACAGCTTGATTTAGGAGAGTTAAAATACACTGATATTAGCCTCCATGCGTTTGATAGTACGGGGGCTTCTGTTTATGTTACAGCGTCAGAAAATGGCGAAGCAAAGGGGCTTTATAAACTAAATTTAGAGAGCAAAAAGTTTGAGCTTTTGCATAAAGAACCACAGGTCTCTCCAAAAAAAGTGTGGGTAGATGAAGTTTCTAAAGAATTATTCGCAATTGAAAATGAGCTTGGCTATCCTGCCTATTCCTTTATAAATAATTCACATAAAAGTGAGCGCTTAAAGGCATTAATACAATCGCTTCAAGGGCAGCAAGTTCAGCTTGTTAGTAGTACTGAAGATGGTGAGAAGAGTATTATTTTTGCGTCAAGCGATACTAACCCTGGCAGTTACTACTTGTATGATGCCAAAAAGAATAGCTTACGCTTTTTGTTTGCGACTAAAAGCTGGATCAAGCCAAGTGAAATGGCTATAACCAAACCTGTAAATTATAAAGCGCGTGATGGCTTAACAATATACGGATATTTAACCATCCCTAATAATACTGATGAGAAAAACTTACCTTTAGTTGTTATGCCTCACGGTGGGCCTCATGGACCAAGAGATTGGTGGGGCTATGAGAGCGAAGCTCAGCTATTAGCCAGTAGAGGCATTGCAGTACTAAAAGTTAACTTTAGAGGCTCTGGTGGCTTTGGCCGTAACTTTGAACATGCTGGACATAAAAAATGGGGTGCCGAAATACAATACGACATTATTGACGGTGTAAAATATTTAATAGAGCAAGGCACTGTAAATAAAGATAATATTTGTATAATGGGCGCAAGTTTTGGTGGTTATTCGGCATTACAAAGTGCAATTTTAGAACCTGATATGTTTCAGTGTGCTATTGGTGTAGTTGGGGTGTACGATTTACCGCTAATGTTCGAAGAAGGCGATATCTCTGAACGTGACCGTGGACTGCGCTATCTTAAAAGCGCGCTTGGTACTGATGAGGCACTGTTAAAGCGTTTTTCACCTAGCTACAACATAGACAAGCTTAAAGCGCCAGTTTTAATTGTACATGGTGGGCAGGATGAAAGAGCACCTATTGAGCAAGCTGAGTCTTTAGTTGCAGCGCTAAAAAAAGAAAACCATCCTTACATATACGAGTTACTTGAAGATGAAGGGCATGGCTTTTATAAAGCAGAGCACAGAACGCGCTACTACAAGCAGGTACTTAACTTTTTAGATGAGCATATGACTTTCTAATTATAAGTATGAACGAAGATTGAAAGTGGCCAGTTAAACTGGCCATTTTTTATTTGCAGTTTGCTTTATTGCACATTTCCTCTAATTCTATTTTCGCTTTGCTATTACCTTGCGCTATTGCCTGCTCATACCAATGTTTTGCTGTTTGTACATTTTGAGTTACGCCTTGTCCATCTCGGTACATTTGCGCAAGATTGAGCTGCCCCCATTGCGAGCCGGCATTTGCGGCTAGAGTAAAACTCTCAAGTGCATCGCTATACTGTCCATTTTTAAAATACGTAATGCCCTGTTGGTTATTTTTGTCGAGCTTTAAGCCTTTATATAGCGGTTTTGGTTTTGGCGGAAACATTACAAAACCACCATATAAACTATTTGCTGAGGGGCGCAGTACGTCGTAAATTACCCCGTCGTTGTAAAGTCTTTTTACTTCGCTACGAGGCAAAGTAATTTTGTCATCTGAGAAGTAACCCCTTTGTACTAATAAGCTGGTACGCATTGCAGTAGTAATGCCTTTGTTGCGCTTATAGCTGTAGTTACTTACTTGAAACGTTATAAACTGCTCGTCAAAACTTAAAACTTGCGCAACTTTTAAGTTGGTGAGTGTCCAGGGCTCATGAGTAAATTTATCAGCGTGTACTAAATACGTATCGTAGGCTTTAGGGTTAGTTAAGTAGCTTTGCTTTAGCGCTTGCGCAGCAGCGTGTTGCTGGTAAAAAAATAGCCCCACCCATAACGCTAAAAATACTCCTATAAAGTATTTAGGTAGAGTGAAAATTTCAAACATCGGTAACTGCTTTAATTTTACAGGCGCATTATGGCCGCATTGATAGCATTCGTATCTATAGTTTAGTGCTAAAGGTAAAACAGGAATAACCGTAAAGCGTAAAAAACGACTTTGGTTTATTAGATGATAGGCGCGGCTATGGCAGTTAGGGCAGCACTGTGTTTGTGCAAAATGAGGAAACGACTGACTCGTATTGAAAAGCAACATGCCCGCACACTCCTTGTTTTATTTAATTTATATAAAGGTAAAACAAGGAGTGCGTTTATCAAAGCGACAAACTGTAAGTAAGTATGTCAGTTATTAGTTAGCCTGCGCTTTCGGTTGAATTGTTGTTTTGGCATCTGCTGCCATTAACGCAAATACAGCATACGCAGCGGTATTTTGGCGCAGTTTAGCAGGCGTTACTTTATCGAGTGTGTCATCAGCTGTGTGATGGTAATCAAAGTAATCAGTGCCATCTTGGGCCAACTCAAATATAGGTGCCGACACCGCTTTTTTAAATGGGATTAAATCCGGCCCGCCGTTAGCCTGGTTTTTACCAATGTACTCAATGTTTAACGCAGCCAGCTCTTTTGCTATGGCACGTACTACTGGCAGAGAAGCCGCATTAACATTTGACTCAAAACCATATACTACATCGGCGCCAAAGTCCGACTCAGCAGCTGCAACTATATTATGTAAATCGCTTTTATGTTGTGCAAAGTAAGCTTTTGCACCCCAAAGCCCAAGTTCTTCTGCTGCAAACAGTACAACACGAATACTGCGCTTAGGGCGTTTAACATCGCTAATGTGTTTAGCCGCAGCCATTGTTAACGCAACACCTGCGCCATCATCTAATGCGCCAGTGCCTAAATCCCACGAGTCTAGGTGGCCGCCAATCAACACATATTGTTCTGGGTTTTCGGTGCCATTAAATTGGCCTATAACGTTATAGCTTGTGCCTTCTCCTAGGCTTTGTGTTTGTACATTTATATTAACCGTTACCTTTTTGTTTAAAGCCACTAAGCGCGCTATTTGATCCGCATCAGGGTTGGCAATAGTTACGTTAGGTATTTTTTTAACCCCTTCTTTATAGTAACTACCGCCAGTGTGAGCAAAACGGTGGTGAGCTGTACTCACTGAGCGCATCATGTAAGCAACCGCGCCTTTTTTTGCAGCTTCAATTGCGCCTGTGGCACGTGCTTTTACTGCAGGGCCGTAACCGCTGCCGTCTATGTCGCGGTTCATGCGGTAATTAATATAGGCAATTTTACCGTCTAAGCTATTTGCTGGTGCTGCAATTAGCTCATCCAATGTTTCAAACAACACAACCGGTGCACTAATGCCATCATCAGGTGTGCTTACACTGTTACCCAGCGCAGTTAAATGCAGAGGCTGCTCACTTGGGGTGAGTATTTTTCCGCTTTCGCTATAACGGCGCCATTTCGGAAATGTTGCTTCTTCAAGCCATACTTTATCAAAACCAAGTTCGTTAAATTTTG
This sequence comes from Pseudoalteromonas sp. Angola-4, assembly GCF_028599265.1. Lineage (NCBI taxonomy): Bacteria > Pseudomonadati > Pseudomonadota > Gammaproteobacteria > Alteromonadales > Pseudoalteromonadaceae > Pseudoalteromonas > Pseudoalteromonas sp. Angola-4. Next base: position 85,305 of record NZ_JAQREK010000018.1, read on the forward strand.
CTTTAGCCCATGCTACTGCTTTTTTATCGTTTTCAGTGCCGGGTAAGCGAGGGCCAACCTCTGTTGTGAGTGACTCGAGTAGCTCGTAGCTCAAATGGCTTTTAAGTGCAGCAGTGCGCACCTTATCAACCTGTTGTAATTGCGTTGTGGTGAATTCTGTATTGTTTGCGCTAACGCTGAGGCTGCTAGTCATTAGTAGCGCTGTAATAATTTTTTTCATATAGAGTAAGCCTTTTTATAATTAAGTGTATTAGAGCACTTTTTAAAGGCTTTAAAAAATAGATGAGATGAATGCAGTGGTGTTTTTAATAGGCAGTAAAAAGCCCGCACAATTATTATTGGGCGGGCTTTATAAGTATAAGTTTTATAACTTAAAAGCTAAATTGAGCTGCTAGGCGTACATTTGTGCCTTCGCCCACGGTAACGTTGTTTAAGCCACCGCCGCCTAAGTAGTTTTCGTCTAATAGGTTTTCAATGTTTAAACGAAGGTTTACATCGGTTTTGCTTACTTTAAGTTTGTAAGTTGCACCTACATCTACTCGTGTGTAAGCATCTTTTACTACTGTGTTTGCACTATCGGCAAAGCGCTCACCTTCATAAAATGCACCGGCATTAAATGCAATGGTGTCGTTTAACTCATAGCGTGTCCAAAGTGATGCAGACCATTTAGGAGCATCAGTAGGGCGTTTACCTTGTAGGTCTTCGTCACGCTCAAAATTTGCATCTAAGTACATAGTTGATGCCATAACAAATAAGCGATCGGTAGCTGCACCTTGCGCGCTTAGCTCAAGCCCTTTATGGCGTTGCTCGCCTACTTGGTTTGTTTCAGAGGTAAATTCGCCCACTGGCACTTCAAGTGCTTCGGTTACTAAGGTGCCTTTTTTGCTAATATCAAATACAGCACCGCTTAACATTAGGCGGTCATCAAATAGTTGCCATTTAACACCAATCTCTTTTTGCTCAGAGGTAACAGCATCAAGCTTCATACCGTTGTTTATGTCAGTTTCGCTTACTAATGTATCGCTACCTTGTGGTTCAAAACCTTCTGAGTAGCTAGCATAAATAGTCGCAGAAAGGTTAGGGTGATAAAGCACACCTACTTTTGGTACGAACGACTCGTTATCTGCGCCTTCTCTATTTTGCTCATCGTAACGGCCACCTAATGATACTTGCCACTGTGGCGAGAAAGTAATTAAGTCTTGAACGTAAATACCGTAGTAGTCGTATTCAGTTTCGCTAATAGTATCATCTGATTTATAGCTTACTGTTGGGCGGCTTGGCTCGTTTTGGCCAGCGGCAAAATCAAAATACTCTGCTGATGTACGGCGTTGCCCGTAATAGTAATCTAGCGAGTTTGCACCAATTAAAAACTGATGTTGTAAACTACCGGTTTTAAATTCGCCAACAAAATCAATAAATGCGGTTTTAAACTGCCAATCGTCAAAACGGTCGTAAGGGCGTGACTCATAGCTATCGCCTTCTACAAATGTGCTTGGCTTACGAGGTGCAGACTCAAAACGCTGGCGCTCAAATGTTTGCTCGTTGTAACCAAGCTTAACTTGCCAGTGATCGTTTAAGTACACTTCAAAATCTACGCCTAAGTTTTCTACCGTTATGTCGGTAAACGCCCAAGACATATCGCGAATGGTTTTGTCATCGCCAATCACATTAGCGTTGTCATCTATCCATGCACCTGTATCAAGGCCTGCTTCGTCGTCTGTGCGGTCGTAATGTACACGTACTAATGCGTTGTCGCTTAAATCGTAACCAACAATTACAGCACCTAAAAAACGGTCGCGTTCACGGTTTTCGCCGTTTTGGTATTCGCGCCAGTAATCAACATCTTGTTTTACTAAAATACCGCGTGCACGTAAATCTTCAGCGTCGGTAAGTGCACCAGCTGCGTCTAGCATAAAGCGGGTAGAGCCATGTTGGTCTACATCTGCACTGGCGTTAAATAATGTGGTTGCTGTAGGCTTTTTTGTCACCATGTTAATCAAGCCACCTGGACCTGATTGTCCGTATAAAATACTTGATGGGCCTTTAATAACTTCTACTTGTTGTAGAATTTCAATCGGTTGCTGGTAGTGAGACCAATGTTGGTGCCCGTCACGTAAGTAGCCTGTTGAAGAGCTAAGCTCAAAGCCGCGTAAGTTAAATACTTCACGGTTACGTTGTTGAGAGCCGGCAGTTAAACTTGCATCGTTAGTAAGTACTTCGCCAAGGGTCGTTGCTAATTGCTCGCTAATGATTGTATCGCTAATAACAGTGACTGATTGCGCTGTTTCTAACAATGACGCTGATGTTCTCATTGCTCCGTTGGCGTTGTCGACTTTGTAGTCGTTAAAATAACTACCTTTAACTTCAATTCGCTCTAAGTCAGTAGGGGCGGCAAAGGCGCTTGTGCTAATGGCACCAACAAGTGCTACGTACAGTGAGTTTAGTTTCATCAATTACATCCAGTGTTAGGGTGTTAAAATTTTTCGAGGATCTTAATGAAAACTAGTATCATTTGCAACTTTTTTATTAACAAGGATTAACGCATCGTAAAATAATGCACATCGGGTATTAATGGTTGCCTAACCTGAATTCTGCTATTATAGAGCCATATTTTGGGGCTAAGCCCTGTGTTGTTTTTATTATTTTGGAATTTATTGTGACTTCTACTGCATTTTCATCTTTGGCTTTACCTGCTGGTTTAGTTGATAATTTATCAACACTTGGCTACTCGCAAATGACGCCTGTACAAGCGCAAAGCTTACCGCCGGTTTTGGCAGGTAAAGATATAATTGCGCAAGCAAAAACCGGTTCAGGTAAAACAGCTGCTTTTAGTTTAGGTGTGTTAGCTAAATTAAATGTAAAACGTTTTCGTATTCAATCGCTTGTACTTTGTCCAACGCGCGAACTGGCCGAGCAAGTGGCAGTAGAAATGCGTAAACTTGCCCGCGGTATTCACAATATTAAAATATTAACGCTATGTGGTGGTGTATCAATTGGCCCACAAATAGGCTCGCTTGAGCATGGCGCGCACATTATTGTGGGTACACCTGGGCGAGTGGACGATCATATTCGCAAAGGTACACTGCGTTTAGACGATGTTGAAACGTTAGTACTTGATGAAGCAGATCAAATGCTTGATATGGGCTTTCAAGATACCCTTGATGCAATTATTGAGTGTATACCGCAAAATCGTCAAACGTTGTTATTTAGTGCAACCTTTCCGCGTGCAATTGAAGCTATTGCAAAGCGCGTATTAAAAAATCCAGAGATGATAAAAGTAGAAGAAGAGCAAGAAAAAAGCACAATAAAGCAATACTTTTACAAAATGGATAACAACAAACAGCGTTACTCAACGCTTAAATTATTACTACTTAAATTTACACCACAAAGCTGTGTTGTTTTTTGTAATACCAAGGTAGAAACACAACAAGTTTGTGATGATTTAGCAAGTGAAGGCTTTAGCGCAGTGGCGTTGCACGGTGATTTAGAGCAGCGTGATCGCGAGCGTACGTTAATTCATTTTGCTAATAAAAGTGCCTCGATATTAGTTGCTACCGATGTTGCCGCGCGTGGCTTAGATATTGACGACATGGACATGGTAATAAATTACCATTTAGCACACGACCCACAAACCCATGTACACCGTGTAGGGCGAACAGGCCGAGCGGGTAAAAAAGGCATTGCATGCTCTATTTACGGTGAGGCTGAGCAGTTTAAAGTGGCGCAAATAGGCGACCATTACGAACGAGACTTTTTGCCGGAGCCTATGCCTGCTTTTAGTTTATTAGAAAAGCCGCCTTACAAGCCTGAAATGGTTACCCTAATGATTGACTCGGGCAAAAAGCAAAAAGTGCGCGCTGGTGATATTTTAGGTGCACTTACTGGCAAAGATGGTGTTGCAGGGCGCCAAGTAGGTAAAATAAATGTACTCGATAACGTTGCCTTTGTAGCCGTTGAGCGCAATGCATCAAAACCTGCGCTACGTAAATTAACCGAGGGCAATATTAAAGGGCGTAAAATTCGTGCCCGTCGCCTTACCCGTTAATTACGTGTTTTGAGCAGCTAGCTTTAGCTGCTCATACTCGGCTCTTATTTGTCTAAATTTACATGCACTTCCAGTTTGCTTATCGGGATGATGTTTTAATGCCAACTGCCGCCAGCGCTTTTGTAGCATAGCCAGGCTAAAGTTTGGCGGTAGTTGCCAAGCCTTAAGTAATGGCTCAATTTGCCCAACTGGTTGCTTTATTAGTGGATTAAATTGCTGCCAAAAACTATCTAATAATGCCTCTATGTCTTTGGCACTGGTGTCGTAGTTTTCCCAGTTTAAATAGTAACTTTTTAAATGGGATTGCGTTGCTACATTGCTACTTGGCTCTACAAGTTCAATATGTAATGACGATATAATTAAGTGCTTGGGTAATAGCTGTGTTTGCAGCTCAAATAAAGCATTCATAATTAAAAAATTCTTTTTAAATAAATTTTGCTCAGGGTTTGCATCTAAAGGTGGTAGCACCCCTTGTTGAGCGAGTGTTGCAGCTAAGGTATGAACTTTCCAAACACGCTGAGTTAAAAGTAGCTCAAAAATCTCATCAATCAGGGGGTTAAGCATTGTTTGCACTCGTTTTGTTGTGTATCTTCAATAAAGATTACACTGACTAAAGCTAAAGTTTGAAGGAATAATATTATGCAAGGCAAATTGAAGTGCCTTTTATTTGTTTTATGTTGTGTGTTCATACTGCCAAGCTTTGCTCAAAATAGTGTATCTTTATTTGATGAATTTAAAAAAGAGCAGCAGTGGGACGTAAAACTCACGCTCGGTAATGCGCTGCTTGAAGCAAAAAATATCACAGAATCCCAAAAGGTCAGTGTGTATTCTGAACTTGCCGATTTAGCCTTCTCCTCAGATGATTTTGAAAATGCCCTGCTGTATTTTAAAAAATTAGAACAGCACACTTCCTTAAACTATCTACCAGATATGCACTTTAGAGCCATTAAAATGCAAGGCGTTGTGTTTTATTTTCAGGGATATTTTCAGCAAGCTATTGTTGAATATAGCCGCGCCATGGTGATTGTTGAAAAAAACAATAAGCAAGTAGAGCTTGCAAACCTGCTAAGTAATATTGGTTTAGCGTACTTCGAAATGAATAATATGGAGCTAACGCTCGAATATTATTTAAAAGCAAAAGAGATTTATGAGAAAAAGGGCAGTGCTCAAGACCAAGCTGATATTTTGCTAAATATAGCAGGGGTGTACATAAGGTTATCGCGTTACGAAAGCGCCATTTTATTTTATAAAGAAGTACTTAAAGTTTATCAAAAATTAGCTGATACCAGCGGCATAGCGCAAGTTAACAATAATTTAGGGGTTGCTTACTACGAAAGTTCGCAATTTGATTTAGCGCTGCATTATTACCAAATGGCACTGCGCTATTATATTTCTACCAATGATTATAATAAGTTATCTACCCAATATACTAATTTAGCAAACATCAATTTAATTCTTAATAACGTGGATGTTGCCTACGAGCAAGCTAAATTGGGGGTGCAAAATGCCCTTAAAATTGCTAATCACAGCTTAGAGCTTAACGCCTTACATGCACTGGCTAAAATACAATTTGTGAGAGGCGAGCTTGCTGATTCGCAAAAAAGCTTAGATAAAGCAACCGATTTGGCCACACAATATAATAGTGTGCGTATAAAGCGCGATGCTTTTGGTACGCGTTCGCTCCTAGAGGCAAGCAAAGGCAACTACGCTGAGGCATTAACTCTGCACGAAAAGTTTGTAGCAGAGCAGCGCGGTATAAATAGCGAAACAATTACCAGCGCTTTAGCTGTACTGCAAAATCAATTTAAAGCTACTCAGTTAAATCAAGAAATTCAAAAGCTGAAGCAAGAACGAAAAGTACAAAAGTTAAAAATGAGCCAACGTTCGCAGCTTACGGTTTTTATTTTTGTTTTATTATTTTTAGTAATTGTAACGGGCACCGCGCTTTATCGTCGGGGCGCTGAAAAGCGTGCCAAGCAGTTATTAAAAGAACAAGTTGCGCAGCGTACAGCAGAGCTACAAGCTATTGCCCAAGAGTTGCGAGAAGCAAATGATGTTAAAAGCCAGTTTTTGGCAAATATTAGCCATGAAATTAGAACCCCGCTCACCGCTATTTTAGGCCAAACAGATGATTTAATTAATGGTTTGTACGAGCCTGAAAACCTACAAGATGAATTAAAAATAATTCAACGACATAGCGATCACTTAAAAAGTTTAATTAATGACGTACTCGATTTAAGTAAAATAGAAGCAAACAGATTAGAGCTTAATATTTCGTGCTTTGACATAGTGCAGCTAGTTAGCGATGTACATGCCATGTTTATTACGCAGGCTAAGGCGAAGCATTTACAAATTCGTTTTGATAACCATGTAGGCAATGCGTTTTATACCAAGCTCGATTTAATGCGGGTGAAGCAAATACTCATTAATTTATGTGCTAATGCTGTTAAGTTTACGCAGGCGGGGCAGGTAGTTGTGTCTTTAAACAAAACCGAGCAAGGGCTTGTTTTTATAGTGAAAGACACCGGTATTGGCATGAATTCATCACAGCTAAAACAAATATTTGAATGTTTTAGCCAAGCCGATAACAGTATTAGTCGCCGCTTTGGTGGCACCGGGTTAGGGCTTAGTTTGTCTCAACAGCTAGCCTCTATGATGGGCGGCTACATTAGCGTACAAAGTGAGTTTAAGCGCGGAAGTCAGTTTTCGCTGTTTTTACCCTGTATAGAAGTTGAAAAAGAGCCAGATGAGTACGAACATGTAAGCGCCGCTGAACAGGTTAAGCAGTTAACCGGGCGCGTAGTACTGGCTGAGGATCATCCTGATAATCGCAGACTCATAAGTCGTTATTTACGTTCTATGGGGCTTGAAGTTATTGCGGTAGAAAATGGCGAGCAAGCGGTTGAGAAGTGCCTACAAATATACCCAGACCTCGTGCTGCTTGATATACAAATGCCTATTATGGACGGGCGTGCTGCGTTTTCGTTGTTGCAACAGTGCGGTTTTCAAGCGCCTATTTTTGCCCTAACGGCCAATGCAATGAGCCATGAAGTTGATGATTATCTTGCGCTAGGGTTTACAGGGTATTTAGGTAAGCCATTAGATAAAAACGCGTTTTATAACACCCTTGCCCAGCATTTAGGTGAAGCAAAACAAGAGGCAGCCTATACAGCTAAGATAGACATGAGCGACTTAGTAACAAGTTTTAAGCAAAGCTTCACGTTTGAAAGCGAAACCATAAGTCAGCACCATAATAGTAATGACCTAGAGGCACTACAAAAAGACAGCCATCGTATTTTAGGCGCTGCGCAAATGTTTGCGTTAGACGATATTGCCAAAGCTGCTAAAAATCTCGATATGGCTTTACTCAATAAACAAAGCCAAAGTAAAGAACACATTCAAAAGCTTGTAGATCAATTACAGCGTGTACTTAAAAAATATAACGAGAGTTAATGATACCAATCGTGTTAGGTTATTAGACATTTATAGCGACAGATAAATAGAGTGGTCATAAGGCATAAGTTTTGACACCTAGTTGTTCTACATAAGAAATTTATAACGCCATTAACGCTTTATTTAGCATGCTAGATAGGCTAAATATCTAAGCCGATTGGTATTAGTCGTTTAAACATAAAAAAAGCGCCCTAGGCGCTTTTTTTATATAACGAAAACGCGCTTATTGGCGTTTCATTGAATCGAAGAATTCATCGTTCGTTTTGCTCATAGAAAGCTTATCAATTAAAAATTCCATTGCATCAATTTCTGACATTTCATGAACAATCTTACGTAAAATCCACAGCTTTTGTAGCTCATCTGGCTTAGTAAGTAGTTCTTCACGACGCGTACCAGAGCGATTAAAGTCGATGGCAGGGAATACACGCTTTTCAGCAATCTTACGATTTAAGTGTAGTTCCATGTTACCGGTACCTTTAAACTCTTCGTAGATAACTTCATCCATTTTAGAGCCCGTGTCGATAAGTGCTGTAGCTATAATTGTTAAGCTACCGCCTTCTTCAACATTACGTGCAGCACCAAAGAAGCGCTTAGGCTTGTGCAGTGCGTTAGCATCAACACCACCGGTAAGTACTTTACCTGATGAAGGAATAACGGTGTTGTAAGCACGCGCTAAACGGGTGATTGAATCAAGCAAGATAACCACATCTTTTTTGTGCTCAACTAAACGTTTTGCTTTTTCAATAACCATTTCTGCAACTTGTACGTGGCGAGAAGCTGGCTCATCAAACGTTGATGCAATAACTTCACCTTTAACGAGGCGTTGCATCTCGGTTACTTCCTCCGGACGCTCATCAATAAGTAAAACCATTAATGTAACATCTGGGTGATTGTGAGTAATTGATTGTGCAATGTTTTGCAGTAGCATTGTTTTACCCGCTTTAGGCGGTGCTACTAACAAACCACGTTGGCCACGGCCAATTGGAGATGCTAAATCAAGTACACGAGCGGTAATGTCTTCTTTACTGCCGTTACCGCGTTCCATACGAAAACGTTCGTTTGCATGTAGTGGGGTAAGGTTTTCAAAAAGAATTTTAGTGCGAGAGTTTTCAGGTTTATCGAAGTTAACTTCATTTACTTTTAATAAAGCAAAGTAGCGTTCGCCATCTTTAGGTGGACGAATAAGCCCTGAAATAGAATCGCCAGTACGCATGCTGAAACGGCGAATTTGGCTTGGAGATACATAAATATCATCTGGGCCAGCTAAGTAAGATGCTTCTGATGATCTTAAAAAACCAAAGCCATCTTGTAAAATCTCTAGTACACCGCCACCGAAGATGTTCTCTCCGCCTTTGGCGTGTGCTTTAAGAATGGCAAAAATGATATCTTGCTTTCTTAAGCGGGCTACGTTTTCGAGCCCCATGGACTCAGCTAAGTTTACAAGTTCTTTTATAGACTTGTCTTTTAATTCGCGTAAATGCATATTGGTGGGTTCTTTATTACAATTGTCATACTCAAAATCGCTTTGATAGTTGAGTGAGGTTTGTTGAATATAACTAAGGATTAGTTGGCTTTATAAACTAGCAGTTCACTGGCATAGCGTCCAGTCTTTATACAAAATAAACACAAAAAAAGGGCAAAAACGCCCTTTTTTTTAATTTTTACTTAGATATTGTTTTCTAAGAACTCAATAAGTTGAGTTTTAGAAAGCGCACCAACTTTCGTTGCAGCTACTTGGCCGTCTTTAAAAAGAAGCAGAGTAGGAATACCACGAATACCAAATTTAGGCGGTGTACCCGCGTTTTGGTCGATGTTTAATTTAGCAACTGTTACACGGCTTTCGTATTCATCAGCTACTTCATTAAGGATAGGGGCGATCATTTTACAAGGTCCGCACCACTCAGCCCAAAAATCTACTAGTACAGGCTTGTCTGATTGTAATACGTCAGCTTCAAAGCTATCGTCAGTAATTTGGATTATTTTCTCGCTCATTGCGCTCTCCGATTTAGTTAGGCGAAATATTTAGTGCGTATTTAAACACTCTTGTTTCTTATTGCAAGTTTAAACGTTATGCTTAAACGCTATGACTAAGACACATTTGACCGATAAAAAGTTTTCAGACTTTGCTATCGCACCGGAAGTGGTTGCCGGTTTAACCGAAAGTGGGTTTGAATATTGCACACCCATTCAAGCAAAATGCCTACCTTTTATTTGTGACGGACGCGATATCGCGGGCCAAGCACAAACAGGTACGGGCAAAACGTTGGCGTTTTTAACTGCCACGTGCCATCGGTTATTACAATCTAGCAAAGCACCTAGTAAACATCCAAGAGCCCTGATCATGGCCCCGACTCGGGAGCTTGCGATTCAGATACACAAAGATGCTAAAATTTTAGCGCCGCACTGTAATCTTAACTTAGGTTTAGTATATGGTGGCGAAGATTACGAAAAACAACGTGCACAATTAGAAAAAGGCGTTGATATTTTAATTGGTACTACAGGTCGCCTAATCGATTTGTACAAGCAAGGCTGTTACACCCTTAATGAAATTGAGGTAGTTGTGCTTGATGAAGCCGATCGTATGTTCGATTTAGGCTTTATAAAAGACATTCGTTACATGTTCCGCCGTATGCCAGATACAGCAGATAGATTAAATCTATTATTTTCTGCCACGCTTTCTTATCGCGTGCAAGAACTTGCCTTTGAACATATGACCAACCCTGAGCACGTTCAAATCGAGCCAGACGTTAAAACAGGTAAGCGAATTAAAGAAGAGCTATTTCATCCTTCTCAAGAAGATAAAATTAAGCTGCTATTAACTTTAATTGAGGAAGAATGGCCAGACAAAGCCATTGTGTTTGCCAATACGAAGCACAGCTGTGAAACAGTGTATGCCTGGTTAAAAGCCGATGGCCACCGAGTAGGTATGCTCACTGGCGATGTAAACCAGAAAAAACGCCAATCTATATTAGCGCAATTCACCAAAGGCGAATTAGACTTTTTAGTGGCAACCGATGTGGCAGCACGTGGGCTACATATCCCTGAGGTAAGTCATGTATTTAACTTTGACCTGCCAGATGATTGTGAAGATTACGTTCACCGTATAGGCCGTACAGGTCGTGCGGGCGCATCAGGTCATGCAATTAGCTTTGCATGTGAGCAGTACGCTTATAACCTGCATGAAATAGAAGAGTATATAGAGCACAGCATTCCTTTATCACATTATGATAAAACCGCATTGCTAGATGATTTAACAAAGCCTACTATTCAAAGAAAGCGCAACTATTCTACAGGCCCACGTAATCGTAGTAATAATAACGGACGTCGCCCAAATAATAGTTACCAAAAAGGACGGTCGTAACTCGGCCGTTACTGTACGTAGTAGTAACTAGAGGTTTTTGAACGGTGGGGCAATTTAAACCGCAAAAAAATGTGTATGCAGTCATTGATTTAGGCTCAAATAGCTTTCATATGCTAATTGCTAAATCAATTGCTGGCGGCCTACAAACTATAGGCCGCGTTAAACGCAAAGTAAGATTAGCCGCAGGGCTTGATAAAGATAACGTATTAAGCACTGAGGCAATGCAGCGAGGCTGGGAGTGCCTTGCACTTTTTGCTGAGCGCCTACAAGACATTCCAAAACAAAATATAACCATAGTAGCAACGGCCACATTACGTCTTGCGACGAATGCCGATGTTTTCAAAGCACAAGCCGAAAAAATCTTAGGCCATACTATTAATGTAATAAGTGGTGAGCTAGAAGCACGCACTATTTATAAAGGCGTAGCACACACTTCATCATGCACTGGCAAGCAGCTAGTTATTGATATTGGTGGTGCAAGTACCGAAGTCGTTATAGGTAAGGGTTTTGAGGCACTGCACTATAAAAGCTTAAATATGGGGTGCGTTACTTATTTAGAGCGCTATTTTAAAGATTGCCAATTAAGTGAAGCAAACTTTAACGCTGCTATCAAAGCTGCCCACGAAGTCATTGATGAAATTGCCCCTGAGTATAAACAAGCAGGTTGGCAAATTGCATCGGGTGCTTCTGGCACAGTGCAAGCGATTCAAGAAATAATGGTTGCGCAACACTTAGATGAACTACTCACCCTAGAAAAGCTAAATAAAATAAAAGAGCAATCAATAACGTTTAGCACTATCGCTGCACTAGACTTACCTGGTCTAAGCGAAGAGCGCAGATTAGTTTTTGTATCTGGTCTTGCAATCTTAATTGCGCTATTTGAATCGCTTGAAATTGAAAAAATGGGATTAGCTGGCGGTGCACTTCGCGAAGGTGTGCTTTACAGTATGGTGCCCGAGCTTCATAACAACGACATTCGTAAACGCACCGTTGATGGGTTTATGGACCGTTACCATGTTGATCAAAAGCAAGCTAATCGTGTATCGAGCTTAGTTATTCAACTGGCAGAACAAGTAGGTGAAAGCTGGCCGCTTGTTAGTGAAAATGCGTTGCCGCTTTTAAAAGCCGCAGCACAACTACACGAAATTGGTTTATTAATAGAGTACAAGCAATATCACAAGCACACAGCCTACATTATAGAAAACACCGATATGCCAGGTTTTTCACAATCTGAGCATAAAGTGATTGCAGCTGTTGCCAATGCGCATCGCTCCGATATTCAAAAAGGCAGCTTCGACGTTCTTGGTGCACATAGCACACTTACCCAATACTTAGTTAGGTTATTAAGAATTGCCGTAATATTATCGATGCGCCGACAAGACGACGTACTTCCTAAAATAGAGTTATCTGTAGAAAAAGACACCTTAGACTTAAAGTTTGCCAATAACTGGTTAAAAGAACACCCTCTTATGGCTAGTGAGCTACAACAAGAGTCTAAATTGCAAAGTAAACTCGGTTGGAAACTCATCGTAAACTAATATAAAAGGCCCGTAAGGGCCTTTTTAGTGTTTAAAGTAACCACTTTGCTTCAATTTCACGCGAACAGTCATTTATTTCAAGTTTTCTTCAAAAAAGGGTTGATCTGTTTTCGGATCTCCCTATAATGCGACCCCACTGAGACGGCAGAGCGCAACGCATAGCGAGGCACGAGCTACTCAGTGAGTTGAGTAAAACTTAGTTTTAAAAAACTTTCAAGTTTAACAAAATTAAGTGTTGACAAAAAAATAGGAAAGCGTAAGATGCGCAGCCCTAGCGAGATAAAGTTTAACACTTTAATCGCAACGTTCTTTAACAATATAAAGCAATCATCTGTGTGGGCACTCGTACAGATTGAGTTCTAACAGCCAAGCTTAGTTTACTAAGTGAGGCAAACAAATTTAGAGTCTCAATTGAAACT
>NZ_JAQREK010000019.1:0-75485 GCF_028599265.1 Pseudoalteromonas sp. Angola-4
AAAATGGCGAGTATGTTACTGATCCGATTGATGCAAGCGCACTAAACGACGGCACACTCACTGCTACAGCCAGCGTATCCGATGTGGCAGGTAACCCTGTTACAGCTGAGGATACAGTTGAACTTGATAACACCGCAGCGCTCACAACCAGCATTGATAAAACCGCCGACGGCGTGATTAATGGCAACGGCGAAAGCGCCGCCATGGTTGTGCGTGGCACGGTTAGCGATGTGGAAGACGGCCAAACCGTGACGGTGATCATCAGTGATGGCACAAACCAAGTTGAAACCGCGGCGCTTGTGCAAAACGGCGAATACGTTACTGATCCGATTGATGCAAGCGCATTAAACGACGGCACGCTCACCGCTACAGCAAGCGTGTCAGATTTAGCGGGTAACCCGATTTCAGCACAAGATTCAGTCGAACTTGATAACACTGCAGTTATTACAACCAGCATTGATAAAACCGCCGACGGCGTGATTAATGGTAATGGCGAAAGCGCCGCCATGGTTGTGCGTGGCACGGTTAGCGATGTGGAAGACGGTCAAACTGTGACGGTGATCATCAGTGATGGCACAAACCAAGTTGAAACCACGGCGCTTGTGCAAAACGGCGAATACGTCACCGATCCGATTGATGCAAGCGCACTAAACGATGGCACACTCACTGCCACAGCCAGCGTATCCGATGTGGCAGGCAACCCGATTTCAGCACAAGATTCAGTCGAGCTTGATAACACCGCAGCGATCACAACCAGCATTGATAAAACAACCGACGGCGTGATTAACGGCAACGGCGAAAGCGCCGCCATGGTTGTGCGTGGCACGGTTAGCGATGTGGAAGACGGTCAAACTGTGACGGTGATCATCAGTGATGGCACAAACCAAGTTGAAACCACGGCGCTTGTGCAAAACGGCGAATACGTTACCGATCCGATTGATGCCAGTAGCCTAGATGATGGTACGCTCAGCGCTACAGCTACGGTAAGTGATATAGCAGGCAATAACGCAACAGATACAGATACAGTGACTCATGATAAAACAGCTGTGACCAGTATTGATGTGGCAACCGGTGATGATGCATTTATTAATACCGCAGAGCAAGAAAGCGTGGTAGTAAGTGGTGTGATAGAAGAAGCTGATGCTAACCAAACAGCCACGGTTGTCTTTACCGATGTGAACGGAGACAAAGTCACTGTTGAAAACGTAGCTATTAATGCAGATGGTGAGTGGCAAATAGCGGCTACGGATATTTCAACGCTAGCAGATGGTGAAATTACAGCGAGTGTTAGCGCATTAGACGTTGAGGGTAATTTAGCCACAAACGAAACCAGCTTTACTAAAGACACCACAGTTGCCGTAACGGTAGATATAAACGATACAAGTGACAACGTAATAAACGGCAATGGTGAAAACACCAATGTTGAAATCACTGGAACTACAACCGGCGTTGAAGATAACCAAACAGTCACGGTGGTTGTAAAGGATGCAGCGGGTAATGAGCGCAGCTTTGAAGCGACGGTTATTAATAATGCCTACACGATTACCGGTGCTGATTTATCAGGGCTAGATGACGGTACATTAACCGCCACAGCCACCGTAAGTGATGTTGCAGGCAATACCGCAACCGATACAGACACAGCCATTCACGATAAAACCGCAGCAACCACCATTGAAATGGCAGCAGGCGATGACGTTGTTAATACTGATGAGCAGGGTAATGTTGTAGTAAGCGGTGTAATAGAAGAGGCTGATGAAAATCAAACCGCCACGGTGGTCTTTACCGATGTAAATGGTGACAAAGTCACAGTCGAAAATGTAGTTATTAATGCCGCGGGTGAGTGGGTAATTAATGCCACTGATATATCAGAACTTGCTGATGGAGAGATTACCGCGGAAGTGAGCGCACTTGATATTGAGGGCAATTTAGCGACTAATTCAACAACTTTCACTAAAGACACCACCATTAATATTGATATTGATACTGGTGAAAGCGGCATTAACAGTAGATCATTTAAAGACGGTGAAGTAACCACGTTAAATGGTACAACCGATGCTGAACCAGGTTCTATCGTTACACTTACGATTTTTGATGGCACTACTAGTGAAATAGTGACTGCAGCAGTAGCAAATGGTGGAACTTGGACTGTTAACGGTATAGATGTATCTGAGCTTGATGATACACAGTCGTGGACTATTACAGCAACCGTTACCGATTCTGCAGGAAACACAGCGCAAGATATCGCACCCACATTAGATGCGCTTGATAGCCAAACATTAAACGAAAGTAATACTGCAAGTGGTGGCACAAGCTCAGCGACTAGTTCAATAGAAATAGATAACGCTGACCTTACATTAAGTACAAATCAATCTGGCCTTGAAGGCTTAACGGTAGATGGAAACCCTGTAACTGTTACCTTAGCAAATGATGGTTTATCGTTAGAAGTTAAAGACTCTCAAGGCAACTTAGTGTTAAGTGTGGCGCTTGCTGGCGGTGAGCTTACTACCACGTTACATGCCCCCATTGATCATGAAAGTGAAAGTTTACTAACAGATATTTTTGTCGATGCGTTGCAAACAGATGCCGATGGCACAACCGAGCTTGTCGTTGTACCAACATCCGTTACGATTACCGACTCAGCCCCACAAAGCAGTGACGACAGCTTTACAGTCACCGAAGCAGACACTGATGCAGGTAGAGTATCAACAGGTAGCTTAGTCACTAACGACAGTGTAGTAGAGGGCGCACCAATCGTTACAAGTGTAACATTTAATGGCACTGATTATGATGTAACAACAAATACACCAGCTACGATAGTAACCGATGAAGGCACGTTAACGGTTAACAGCGATGGAAGCTGGAGCTTTAACGCGCTTGATAATCGTGATTCAACCCCTTCACCACAGTTTACTATTGAATACACAATAGCAGATCGCGACGGTGTAGGTAGCTCTACCAGTACAGCTACATTTACAGTACAAGATGGCAGTGCGGGCAGTTTTACTAACCAAGCAACCACCTACACTGAAAGTGACTACGGCGTTATTACCACGAATAACAAAAACTTTGATGTTGTGGCAGGTTCTGATGCATTAGTTGCCGATTCAATCACCTTTGATGACACTATTGCAAGTTTAGATTCGCTTAACTTAACAAGTTCAGGCTCTGCTATTACCTTTGTTTTAAGTGAAGACGGAAAAACAATTACAGGCTCAGCTAATGGCAGCGAAGTTATTCGCTTTAGCGTAAGTGCAACGCAAGATGCAAATGGCAAAGATTTAGATGCTAAGGTTCAAACAACAGTAAGCTTACCCCTTGATAACCCTAATGGAGAGAATATTGATTTTGCGCTTTCTATTAATGGGGAGGACAGTGATGGTACAGCAATCAGCGGTGCGGGTAACGTAACCATAACCGTTCAAGATGGCGGTGGGCCTCAGGTTGAAGATACCTCAGAAACACCTATTAGTATTGACGAAAGTGGTTTAGACCCCGCTAATAACACCACCGTATCTCAGCAAGGTACCGTGAGCACAACAGTTGGCAGTGACACAATTACATCGCTAGCATTCTCTAGTGATTCACAACCAAATTTAACTGCCGGTGGTGTCGCGCTTGTATACACTTTAAGTGATGATGGAAGAACGATAACGGCAAATACTGGCGAAGGTACAGAAACAATTTTTGTAGCGACGTTACCCGACATTAATGGCACGAGTAATCAAAACTTAACATACGAGTTTACGCTTTACCGTCCATTTGACAACACAATAGAAGGTACCGGCGTACCATTGCAAGTCGAAGTGATCGATAATGATGGGGACAGTAATACGACCACATTAAACATTACCGTTAATGATGGCGGGGCAGAGCATACTCAAAATGATATTACTTTAAATGTTTCTGAAACACCTAACAGCGTGGCTGACAATAACGAAGATGGAGATGGCCAAGCAAATACTGATACTGATACCTCATTTACAGTAACAGCAGGTCTTGATGATGTAGTGGACATGCAAGTTAGTATTACTGATGGGGCAGCGGTGCTTGATAGTAATGGTAATCAGCTAACGCAAACTACGCTCGATGAGAACGGTAATGCTGTCACCACAAATATTGTTTGGCAAGTTAATAGCGACGGTACCGCACAAGGTATTTTAGAAGGCACTTCAACCGAGGTCTTTAAAATCACTTTACCAGATGTAAATGTTGATGCACAAACCTCTGCCACCTATGCTATTTCATTCGAAATTTCAGGTGCAATAGATCACACAGGTGATACCACAGATGCACCGCAAATAGTGATTCCAGTGTACACAGAAGATACCGATGGTTCACAAGTTACAAGTAATGTTACGGTGACATTAAACGACGGTACCGACCCTGTAATAGCTAACTCAGCTACAAGTGTTGATGAAGCTAACCTTAGAGGTAATGACTCAATAACGGCAACAGGGCAAATTAGTGTTACCCAAGGCTCTGACGAGATTATTGAGATTAAGCTTGTAGATGACTTTATAACAACCTTTAACAACGAAGGTTACGTTACTGCAGATGGAAATAATGCAATTACATTAAACGATAAAAACGCTGATGGCTGGTATATCGCTACAGCAAGTGGCGAAGATGTTTTACGCGTTAAATTTAATCCTGATGGCTCTTACACTTACGAGCAATTTACAGCAATAGAACATCCTGATGCTAACGGAGCCAATACGAAGGATATTAGCTTTGATGTAACAGCTGTTGATGCTGATGGCGATACAAATAACGCGTCAGTAACTATTTCAATAACAGATGATACACCAACAATTGATGCAAACCCTGTTGAAGTCAATTTAGTCGAGGGGCAAAGCACGACTATTGATTTATTAGACACAAACAGCAATGACTTTGTAGGCAATGATAATAACCCAGGCGCTGATGGTGCCAAACTGTCTTCATTTAATTACGGTGGTACTGAATATACTGCGTTTGATTCAGGCAGTGATACCAACGGTAGCTATAAAGAAGTGGCTCTGCAAGATGAAAATGGTAACGATACTCAAGGTACATTGAGAGTATACGAAAGTGGTAAAGTGGTATTTGATACATCTGCATTTGATCAAACAGCAAGTGTTGATTTTAATGAACAAATTACTTACAACGTCATAGATAACGATGGTGATGAAGTGACAGGTTCGATTATCGAACTGACCACTAGTGATGCTGAAGGTTCGATGAGCGTAACAGCACAGAATATCCGTGAAGATGCAACTGATGATAATGGCATTGTAAACTCAGCGCGTAGCCAAATCATAATAAGTATTGACCGGGGAGACATAGATCAAAACGAAACAGTGAGTGAAATTAGAATAGAAGTTGCCTCTTTACAAGGCGGTGAACTTTACCTCAATGACGCTTTAGCAACGGATAACGCTAACGTTTCGATTGTTGATGGCTACTATGTATTCACTGGCGATACGATTACAATTAACGCTGATGATACAGTGACAATAAGTGACTTATTTTTTCAACCTGCGCAAAATAGTTCAGATGAAACCCAATCTGTAACTGTAAATATAGAGGCGACAATTGGCATCGGCAGTGCCTCTAGAGAGTTGTCGGCTAGTGATACTATTGCCGTTGAGTCAGTGGCCGACACCCCTGATTGGGATGACACAAACGATTACAGTTACACAACAGCAGAAGATACCGAAGCTACTATTAATATTGGCGCTTCACTGCAAGATACAGATGGATCAGAAACACTCACTTATATAATCAATAATATACAAGAGGGCTTAATTGTTAGTGCCGATGGCCGTGAACTATCAAACGGTGATGAAATAACCGCAGCAGAGGCGCAAAGCTTAACTGTCGTTGGCGAAGAGCACGTAGCAGGCACGTTTACATTTGATATTACTGCAGTTGCTACTGAAGCTGAAAATGATGATAGTGCATCATCAAACACGCAAACGGTAACGGTTGAAATAACTCCTGTTGCTGATGAACCTCGCTTATTTGTGCGAAACCAAACCGTAGATGAAGATGCGCTCACCCCAGCTATCGATTTATTTAGTGGTTTACTTGTAGATGAAGATGGCTCAGAAACACTGCGTTTTGAAGTTGAATTACCAGAAGGTTTTGAGCTAGTAGATGAAAATGGAAATGTATTAACTCAAGATACAGATGGAAATTGGCTAGTCAGTGATACAGAGCTGCAAGCAGGGAACATATTCTTAAAACAAAAAGAAGATGCCAGCCGTGCAACCGATGCTACCTTCGATATTACGGTTACAGCTATTGCAACAGAAACCAGCACCGGTGAAGAAGCACGTACACAGCCAGATACTCTACAATTAACTGTTATAGGTAAAATAGATCCGCCAGAGCTAGATGAAGAAAATAGCAATGATAACTGGGCATTTGCAGAGGTAGATGAAAACAACTTTACGCTGCAAAACACTCAAGGTACGGAAGATACTAACCTACGTTTAGATTTTTTAATTGTGACCTCTGATGTGGATCAGTCAGAAGCAATTAGCTTAGTTATTTCTGACTTACCAGACTCGGTAATGCTAGTTGATGTAAACGGCGACCCAGCAGATTTACCAATTGTTGGTACTGATGCTAACGGCAAGCCAATGTACAGCTTAACGGCTGCAGAGATGGAGAATTACTATTTAGCGCCTGTTGATGACTTTAGTGGTGAAGTTAACTTTAATATTAAAGTAGTTCCAACAGAAGCTGATGGTGATACTAATGATTACAACATTGCTGTAACCACAAACTTTAACCCAACAATCGACAATAATACGCAAAGCCTAGCAACAACGTCTGAGGGTAATGAAGATACACGCATTGCACTTAACTTTAATCCCGATTTAATCGACAGCGACGGGTCAGAAACAATAACAGGTGCCGTAATTACAGGCATACCAGCAAACACTACCTTGTATGTTGATGGCAACGAAGTGAGTGTAGGTAGCGGGTATGATTTAGCTGATTTAATTAATGACGAATACCCAACACTTGAGGATGTTTTAGCCAGCGATAGAGTGCGTTTACTGCCTGATGAGGATTTCTCAGGCACGCTTACTGTTGATGTACTTTATACCGTGACCGATACATCTGATGTAGGCAGTGTGAGCGAAGACATTAGTAGTCAAGTTACAGTAACCGTAAACGGGCAAGTTGATACCCAAAGCAGTGCCGAGCGCGATAATAGTGGTGCTGTTACCCGCCTTGAAGCAACCGATGAAACAATAACGAGCTCAAGCAGAACAATGAGCTTATCAGGTGCTGTTAGCTTTACAGAAGAAGATATCGATGGCTCTGAGGTTATTACTCATATAGAAATAATACTCCCTGATGGCGTAAATATAGAGGTGCTTCATCCAAATGGGGCGTACCCAGATGGCTCTGGCCGTTGGATTATACCTATTGATGCAGGTACAAGTGACACAGTACAAGATGTAATTAGTGACTTACTTGCTGATGTGACCTTAGAAGCGCAAAACTCTACGGGTGATATAGATGTTACTGTTAAAGCGCGCGTAGCCGATGGCAGCCACGCCGTATTATTAAGTGACAACTTTACCGTTAACTTTAGTGTAACAGGTGAAGGGAGCAGCTCAGAAGCTTCTGAAGTAGGGCAATTACAAATTTCAGTGGTTGATGCTGTAGAAGATGAAGTTGTTGATTTTACAGGCCATATTAATACCAGCTTGACTGATGATGAAAACGACACCGTGACTGTTTACATAAGCGCAGACAGCTTACCTGAAGGCCTTATTATTGAAGGTGACGGTGTTATCGCAATCCCTGGGGATGATGGTGAAGTTGCTGAGTATATTATTCCAGAAGAGTCGCTTGGCAACTTAAGCTTTACCAGTGCAGGCGATGACTACTCAGGGCAATTAATCATTCCGGTAACCATTATTGCAGTAGATGATGATAGTGGTGATGAGTATATTGATGACACTCAATCTTTAGAAATAGATGTAACCCCTGTCGCCGACGGTGGTGAGTTTAGCGCTGCTATTAACAAAATTAAAGAAGATAACCGCACCACAGCGCTTGGCTTAACGTTAGCATTAACCGATTTAAACCAAGTGGATGATGATTCAAACCCTCAGCAAAATGGGGGAGTTGAAGAGGTTGATTTCAGTCAGCCTATTACTATTACTTTACCGGACGGTGTGGGGCTATATGACCCTAATAATATGTTTACCGACAACGGCGATAACACATACACCTATAACGGGACAGAAGCAGAGTTTGCCGCTGCGCTTGCAGGTATTGGCGTTGAGCCAATTGAGGACCAATCAGGAACTGATATTGATATTCAAATAACGGCAACCATAGTTGATACCGCACAATTAAGTACAGGTACAGCTACAGCTACAACGCAAGTTACTAATACAATTAGTATTGCAGTAGAGGCGGTAACCGATGAAGCCGTATTAACAGTGGCAGATGCACAAGGGAGCGAAGATGCCGATATAGCATTAGCAGGCTTAAGCGCGCTTCTAAAAGATGATGATGGCTCTGAAACTATATCAATTACTATTTCGGGCGTACCAAAAGATGCCGTATTAAAAGACGCTGATGGTAATTTACTTGTTAATAACGGTAAAGACGGTGGCACCTTTAATGGTGAAGACACCACAAGCTGGACCGTAACTGCAGAGCAATTAGCTGGTTTAATTATTGTACCGCCGCTTGATTTTAGTGGTGAGTTTGAATTAACCCTAAATGCGCTAACACAAGACGAATCACCTGGTGAAATTGTACAAACCTCAGCCTCGTTTATCGTTGTAGTAAACCCTGAAGCGGATGCGCTCGATTTTTCTAAGCAGCCGTTTGAAAGCTACGATGGGCAAGAAGATGACACTATAACTATTGACCTTGAAGCATTTAGTGAAGAGGCTGATGGCTCAGAGACAATTCAGTTAACGGTTAATATAGCAGCCGATTCGGACAGTAGTGCTCTTGAGTATATTGACGGCGAAGCGTTTATTACTATTGGGAGTGAAACTGTATTCTTTACCAGTGATGGTAATGGCGGCTTTAGCGCAACAATTACAAGCGATAGCAGTTCAATAGAAAACTTTGACTTTAATGCCGGTGGTCTTGCGTTTGGTACATTGAACATGAGTGTCGATGTAGCAACAGTTGATAGCGCAGAAATTAATGGCGAAACAGTAACAAGTGTGGGTGATACACAATCATCAGAGTTTATTATTGAGTTAGAGCCTCAAGCTGATGCGCCTGTATGGACTGCCGCAAATGATGTTACAAGTAATTCAACCAACAATATTGCCCTAAACTTAGATGCAGACTTGCAAAACCCTGCAGCAGATGAAACCGGCTATATTGAAATTACCGGCTTACCTGATGGATACAGCTTTAACTTTGGAGAAAAAGTAGGTGATACGTGGACCGTTGATATTGCTGATATTGAAGCTCTCGAAATTATTGACGCCGATGCAGGTGATAGCTTCACGCTAACGCTTAATGCGTTTTCTACACTTAACGGTGAGACTCAACAAGCTCCCACCGAAGAGGTGGATGTGACAATTTCAGCTTCAGCAAGTAACACTTCAAGCTCAAGCGGCGCTCAAGCTCAATCATATAGTGAGGGCTCAAGTGGCAGCGACACTGCTTTTGCTCAAAGTATGAATGAAAGCCTAGACGGCGATCAAAACGTATGAAGTTAAATTTAAAACGAGAACAAATGCAGGCACTGGGCAAGCACATTGCTGATGCCCTGCATTTACGCCATCAAAGCGATAACTTGTTACTTGGTTTGCCTAGCAATGAATTTTCGGCTCATCATTTAGAACAAGCATTGAGTAATATTAATGTGAGCGCTCAGCAGCAAACTGCGCCTAAGCATTATGCTTATCCTGCTTTGGTACTCGATAAAGATGGCTATTTTTGGTTTTTTGAGAGTAAGGGACAAAGTACATTTAGCTCGCAAGATGGAGCGGAACCAAAGCAGTTAACTGATATTGATAAAGAGTTAATTTGGTATCTCTCTCACGAAGATGTAACCGATGAGCGCTCAGAAAAACTCCATACCCGTATCCCCGGTTGGCTAAGACCTGCCTGGGAGCAGGTAAAACCATTTTATAACTCATTATTATTGGCGTCACTAACGGTAAATTTACTCGCATTAGTAGTGCCACTATTTACTATGAATGTGTATGACCGTGTTGTACCCAATGCAGCGTTAGATACCTTATGGGTGTTAGCAACGGGTGCAACAATAGCGATTGTATTTGACTGGCTTTTAAAACAAGCGCGAGGGCATTTGACTGATGCCGCAGGCAGGCAAATTGATTTACGTATTAGCAGTATGTTGTACGCTAAAGTACTCGGTATGAGGCTAGAGCAGCGCCCAGCTTCTTCTGGTGCTTATGCAAAGCAAGTACAAGATTTTGATAGCGTAAGGGAATTTATCACCTCTGCAACCTTGGTCTCTGTTATTGATTTACCCTTTACCTTATTGTTTTTAGCTTTAATTTTTTGGCTTGGGGGATTAATTGTACTTATTCCTGTAGCCGTGCTTAGTATTGTTATTATTACAAGTGTTGTACTCCAAGCTAGATTAAATGAAAGCGTAGAGCAGGCATCTAAGCTATCTACCCAGCGTCAAGCGTATCTAATTGAAAATTTAAACCAACTTGTTGAGCTTAAGCAAATGAATGGCCAAGCAGGGGCACAACAAAAGCTTGAGCAAACACTCGCACAAATGGTTGATTGGCAAAATAAATCACGTCACAGTGCAACAACTCTAACGCATACCGTTTCTAGCCTCAGCCAATTTACCAGTATTGGATTAATCGTTTTCGGTGTGTACTTAATTAGTAATGGCGATATTAGTATGGGCGCACTGATTGCTATTGTTATGTTAAGTGGGCGTGCATCAGGGTCAATATCGTCGTTGGCTGGGCTTGTTTTAAAGTACAAGCAAACTCAAACGGCTATTGAGTCCGTTAAAAATATAATGGCGTTAGAGCAAGAGCAGCAAAGCGGTGAAAGTACTATTGATGCAACGTTAAGTGGCAATATTACAGCTCGTTATTTAAGTTTTCAATATCATGAGCAAGAGCTCGAAGCTATTCATAATATTAATTTTGAAATAAAGCCAGGTGAAAAAATAGGCTTATATGGACGAGCAGGGTCAGGTAAGTCAACCTTGTTAGCTATTATTGCTGGCCAGTTCCGAGCAACCTCTGGGCAGCTTTTAATAGACGATATAGATATAAAGCATTGGTCTTTGAGTGCACTGCGCAGACAAAGTGGCTGGGTAGCACAAAGCCCAAGCCTATTTTACGGCACCGTGCTTGAAAATATCACATTAGGTGCTCAAAACATAAACCCGACTGAACTCACCAAAGCGCTTGTTCAATCTGGCGTAAGCCGCTTTATAGATCGTTTAGAATCGGGGCTTGAAACCCAAGTGGGCGAATTTGGCCGATTTTTATCTGGCGGCCAACGCCAAGCTGTTTGTATTGCACGAGCGCTACTACAAAGTAATAACGCCTTACTTCTGTTAGATGAGCCTTCTTCAGCTATGGATGAAGGGCACGAAAAACTATTAATAAAAACCCTAAAAGAGCGCACCGAAACTGTGGTTATTTCTAGCCACCGTAAAGAAATGCTCTCAATTTGCGACAGAATTTTTGTCATAGACCATGGCCGATTAAAAAGTATAGAAACCCCAAAATCATTATTTAGCGAAAAAGTGTCGGGCGGCGTAAAACTGGTGAGTAAAAAAGTAACGCGAGTAAGTAATGCCAATATTGGGAGTGGGTCTAAATAATGGCTGATTTATATATGGGGCAGCTGCAAGCTGCAAAGCAAGCTAAGCGGTTGGTTATTATTGTTTTTATTTTGCTGTTTTCAGTCGTTTTGTGGGCCAAGTTTGCTAAGCTAGAAGAAGTGATTATAGGACAAGGCACTGTTATTCCTGTTCAGCGTGTACAAACAATAGAAAACCTCGACGGTGGCATATTAAAAGAAGTACTTGTACATGAGGGACAGTTAGTTGAAGTGGGCGACCCATTGCTTTTAATTGATGAAACTCGCTTTGCCGCAGCATTTGCTGAATCAAGCCAAGAGCGAGAGTCTTTACTCGCAAGGCGTAACCGCCTGTTAACAGAGCTTAAAAGTGTTGAACTTGATGATAAAAGTAGTTTTGGAGCCACTATTCAGCGCCTAGAAATACCACGAAAAGGCGTGTCGCCAGAGGTATATAGGCAAGCCTATAACACTTACACATCTCGTTTAACTCAGCTCGAGTCACAATTACAGCAGCGTACGCAAAGCTTATTGCAACAAGAGCAGGCAAGTAATGAACAACTGGCTAATATTTCAGCGTTAAAGCAAAGCTTAAAGCTTACGAGCAGAGAGGTAGAGTTAACGCAAAGCGCAGTAGATGCTGGAGCCGTTGCTGAAATGGAACTGGTTAAGTTACAACGCGATGAAATCGCAATGAAAGGTGAACTAAACCAAGCTACGGCACTGTTACAGCAGCTTAGAGCAGCCAAAAGCCAAGTGCTTGAAGAGCGTAAAGCTATTGTATTTGATTATTTAGCCGATACGCAAAACCAGCTAGATGAAGTGAGTAATGAGCTGGCTAAAATTTTGCAAAGCAGTAAAGCACTCGAAGACAGATTATTAAAAGCACAAGTAAGAGCGCCAGTAAGAGGGACTGTTAAAAATATAGTCTCGCGTTCTATCGGCAGTGTCATCGACCCTGGTGAAGTTATGATGGAAATTGTGCCGCAAAATGATCAGCTTTTAATTGATACCAAAGTACAGCCAAAAGATATTGGCTTTATCAGAGTGGGCATGCCTGCCAAAGTAAAATTTACTGCATATGATTTTGTGATTTATGGCGGATTGGAAGGCGAGGTTACTTATATCAGCGCCGATGCTCAATATTTAGAAGACGGCACCGCTTATTACCAAGCTTTTATAAAAACCACCGTAAGTCAGATTGCTCAGCAGCCTATCATACCGGGTATGCAAACTCAGGTAGATATAATTACTGGGAAAAAAACTGTTTTAGATTACTGGTTAAAACCTTTGCTAAGAGCAAAGGCAAATGCCATGCGTGAACCATAATAGGAATATTAAATGCGAATTATAGGATTACTCTCTGTTTTAGCTTTAACACCGGGGTATGCAAGTGCTCTTACATTAGAGCAGTCGGTAGCAGAAACATTAAATACAAACCCTCGCTTAATGCAAAAGTATGCGAGCTTTGAAGCTAAGTATCGTGATAAACGCAGTGCATTTAGTGAATACTTACCGCAAATACGTTTATATGCGGCCTATGGCTATGAGCATGTGAATTATAAATCGGGCAGCGAATTTGACACAGAACTAGACCGCCGAGAATTGGGCTTAAAAATTACGCAAATGCTGTTTGATGGTTTTAGCACTTCTTCTGAGGTGGCTAGATTAGATAACGAAGCACGCGCCGATCAACTCGGTTTGATCTCTGAGGCAGAAAATATCAGCCTTGAAGTTGTTCAAGTCTATTTAGATTTATTAAAAGCAATTGAATTAATTGAATTGTCTGAAAAAAATATCGAAATACATAAAAAGATTTTAAGTGATATTGAGCAGCGCCACCAACGTGGTTTATCAAGTGATGCCGATGTAGCTCAAGTGCAATCACGTTTAGCAACATCGCAGTCTGGTTATCTAGCCGCTAAGAATAATTTATTAGACATACAAGCAAATTATTATGATTTAGTAGGCAAGTATCCTGAGGATCTCGTTATCCCTAAAGCGGATGCACATTACCTACCTGACTCTTTAGAAGAGGCTATGAGAATTGCAAAAAGCGCACATCCTGAGATTGCTGCCGCTATTTACGATATTCAAGCTGCTGATAAACAAATACAAAGAGAGAAAAGTGGGTATTGGCCTAAAGTGAGTTTAGAGTTAGATGTAGCTGATAACCGAGATATATCAGGATCGCCTGGGCGAGATGACAATGGCAGAATAATGCTAACCATGAGTTACGACTTATACAGTGGCGGTAAAACTAATGCTGATACTGACGCCGCTAAATGGCGCTATCAAGAGGCTGTAGCAGTAAAAGACTCAACACATAGACAAGTAAAAGAAGCAACGAGCTTTGCGTGGAATGCGTATATATTTTTAGATGAGCAAAAAAAGTTTTACCAAGAAAACGTAGGGTATGCAGAAGTTGCACAAAGAGGCTACGAAAGACAATTTGGTTTGGGGCGTCGTTCATTATTAGATGTACTTGATTCGCAAATTGAATTATTCACAGCAAGAAGAAACTATATTGAATCAGCGTATGATCAACGTATTGCAAGTTACAGACTAATTAATGCAACGGGTCGTTTAGTGAGTGCCTTAAAAGTAGATAAGCCAGATGCTTGGCAGCTTGGAGATAGATAATAATGAAAAAAATAGCTTTATTAAGTGCCGCTTTACTTTTAACAGCCTGTGCTACTGAGCCAGGTCCGTACGAGCAAAAATTACAGTCTAATGATTTGCTTGATCAAGACCAAGATGGGGTTATTAACGAGCGCGATAAATGTGCAGACACGCCCTTTAAAGCGGTAACAGATAACGACGGTTGCCCGCTTGAGGAAAACATAAGCACAACTCGTGGGGTGGTAATTAACTTTGAATTTGATAAGCATGCACTTACTACTGATGCAAAGCAAAAAGTAGCCGAGTTTGCTCGCTCTATTGAAAATTCACCACTACTGAGTGTTATTTTAATAGGCGATACCAGTAAAAAGGGCTCACTTGAATACAACCGAAAGCTAGCGTTAAAACGTATTGAAACGGTTAAATCAGCACTGCTTGCGCTTAATGTGAGCGAAGAGCAAATTTCGCAACAAACGTTTATCGAAACTAAAAAAATTCCGACAGAGCTACAAGGCCGAGAAACGCGTGTTATTGCTTTAGTTGAAGGTGAGCAGTCTAGCGTTATGCAAATGCAGTTTGACGTATATAACTCAACCATTTAAATAGCGCACAACAATGGATAATAGCCCGTTTTATAACGGGCTTTTTTATGCTTAAGCGTACCTTAATACTCTTACTATACACTGTGCTTACAATGGCAAATTATTAAGGGATTTACATGGCTATTCAAAAAAAACTAAAAGAAAAAACACGGCACTTTATAGATTCTAAACATATGCTAACAGGCATTACCGTAGCGTCGTTTTTAGAATCTACGATAGTCCCTATTCCGCTTGAAGCAGTGCTTGTGCCTCTTATGCAAGCACGTCGTGAAAAGCTTTGGTTAATAGCGCTTATGGCTACAGTTGGGTGCGTGATTGGTGCTTTATTTGGTTATGCGCTGGGTTATTACCTATTTGACGCTGTAGGTGACTGGGTTATTGAAATGTTTTCAAGCCAAGAGCAATTTGACAATGTTAAGCAGCAAATGCAAAGCCAAGGTTTTTGGTTTGTAATGACGCTGGGCATTGTGCCCATTCCGTTTCAAATTGCGATGCTTGCCGCTGGGGCTACGAAATACTCTATTGGTTTGTTTTTATTAGCCTCTGGTATTGCTCGTTCAATTCGCTATTTTAGTTTAGCCGTTGTTGTATATTACGCAGGTAATAAAGCCGAGCAAATAATCAGTAAACACAAAACTAAAGCGATGATTGCTATTACTATTTTAATATTAGCTTTATGGGGCCTTAGCACTCTAATATAGTTTTATGCTTGGTTGGTATAGTTAAGTAAGCTGCTCAGCGCGACTAAAACTGTGTAGGTACTAATGCAAATGTGGGTTTGTAGCTTTGCATTGTATTTGTGTCTGCATTGCTCAAGCTTTTGTATACAAGGTGGTGAAATAACCCAGCAAGTACAGGGTAAGGTAACCTTTTATAACGGTTTTTTCTGGTGTGCTATAGTTTGTTAATAACGCACTAAAAAGCGCCACCCTATGATTGAAACTGTAAAACTTACCGTTAGGCTGTCTAACTTTTATAAAATGAGTTGGATAAATAAGGCGGTAAGTATAGCGTTACTGCTCTACATTATTGTTTTCTCACTTTATGCTTTAAATACTTTCCCCCCTTTAGATGTGCAAAATAACGTGTACGGTTTTACTACCGACTTTTGCAATCTCATCGTGCTCGTATTTTTATTTTGGATAGTGCAATGCTCTGAGCTTTCAAAACAAGCGTACGTGTTTTCTACTTTAGGTTTATTGCTATGGAGTATGGGTACAACGGCTGATGTAATAGATGAATTAGTTGTGCAGCCTTATTGGATGAGTGTTTATTTTGAAGACTTATGCAGAACCATGGGAATGCTTTTTACCGCCTATGGGTTATTTAAGACCATGCGTTTTGTACAAAGTATACATAACCGTTTAGCGCACGAGTTGATAACGGACGATCTTACACAAGTACATAATAGGCGTTATTTTTATCGGCATGTTAAAACTGCCCCTAGTACGCCTTACGTTATTTTAATTATAGATATTGATCATTTTAAGGCTATTAATGATGAGTTTGGACACGATGAAGGTGACTTAGTGCTACAGCAGCTAGCCACTAAATATAATCGTGTGTTTGTTAATAACGCTAAATTTGCGCGCCTCGGTGGTGAGGAATTTGGTGGCTATTTGCCTACCGGTAATATAAGCCAAGCGGCTGAATTTTGTGGGCAACTAATAGACATTGCACACAATATTAAAGTTAAACAGGTCAAACAGCTTACCGTAAGTATTGGTATGGCGCTGCAAAGCGCTAACGAGCCCCTCGACAAGGTAATGAAGCGGGCAGACATGGCTTTATACGTTGCTAAAAATAATGGCCGAGATCAATATAAAATAGCCCCTTAAGCTTTCTACGCAAATATCCTTTTTATTTGCACATTTATTACACTTTTAAACGTTTTCGTAAAGAACTGTCAGCGAGGGTAATACTTTGTAAACTATGAAATTAAAATGCAGCAAAGAAGTCATAATAGTGATTTTAATAATAAGGAAACTTTAATGACCAACTCTCTGTTGAAAGCTGCTTTACCTCTAAGTTTAATGTCTATTTTAGTTGGTTGTGGCGGCAGCGACGGCTCAAGTGATACAGGCTACGTACAATTATATAACGGCTCATATAACAGCCCATATACGCGTTTATTTGTAGACGAAACTGAGCGCTCAGGCACTGATTTTGCTGATGTAACCACGCGTCATAATTACAGCACCGGCACTTACGATTTAAGCTTTGAATACTTAGATGCAAACGACAGCTACATTACAATTAGCGAACAAGAAGTATCAATCAAAGGTGACAAAACCGAACTAATTGTAATGAGCGGTAACTTTGACGAACCTACGTTCACAGAGCTAAGTGTGCCCATTTCAAGTGATACAGATGAGTTTTACTTAGGTTTTTACAATATCACCAGTGAAGACACTAGCTACGATATTTACCTAGCAACCGATGATGGCGTATTTGAAAGTGCTGAACTATTTACATCAACACAGTATTTAAGTGAACTAGATTTACAAACCCTTGATGAGGGTTACTACACAATTTATATCACTGAGGCAGGTAGCACTGATGTAGTGTATGAGTCGGAGTCGGTTTATTTTTACGATGAAGAAAGCTACGTAGCCATGATCCGCCCAAGCTATGCAACAGAAGAAAACGGTATCACGCTCGATATTGTGACTGACAATAACTATGTTACAGCGCTAAAGCACCAATCAGCGTTAGGCCAATTGCGCTTTATAAATACCGTTGACGATTACTCGCCAGTTAGCTTTAGCACGACCCGTGGCACCACAGTTAACGATACCAATACGGTAGCAAGCGATACCTACACCGATTACATTGAGCTTTCGCCAAATAGTTACAGCGTTGCAATGTACGACGAAGAGGGCACTAAGCTTGCCGATAACTTTTTAATGACCCTAGAGCGCGAGCAAAGTGCGGTAGGCGTTTTTTACAACGATGTCGATAATGGTTTACGCATGATGAGCGTTGAGGAAAACCTAACACCTAGCAGCTACAGCCATACTATTTCGGTTGTTAACCTAATTGAAAGCTACGCAGGGCAAACAGTAAGCGAAGTTGACGTGTACTTTACCTTAAATGGTGAAACTGTTGATGACGCCACCAATGTAATTGATGGCTTAGATAGATACGATCAAGAAGAAATTGATGTAGATGATGAAGCTTACACCGTGTATGCCGTATACGAAGATAACGGCCAACAAATAGTGTTAATTCAACAAAGCGATATAGATTTTACCGAAGAAGGTAACTATATCTTAATTTTAGAGCACGATGAGACAACCAGTTCAGGCTTTAAAATGAGTGTAACGCGGACAATTACAGACAGCGTAGAATAAGTAACATGTAACACGTTCTAGAAAGTAAAAGCCCTAAGCTTTATTGTTTGGGGCTTTTTTTTGCCTAGCTGTAGCGTGATTTTGTTTACATTAAATAAACCCATATATAAGCAGAGTGCTATAACTTTTAAAAATTTTAGGTACACTCATAACATAATAAATAAAAAGAGCGTGCCATGGATGAGTTTTTAGGAATAGTGGGTTTATTTGCATTTGCTATAATGGCCGGTGCTATTTGCGGTATTGTCGCAATTGCACAACTTAGTAATTTAAAGCAAGAAATTGCCCAATTAAAAGCAAAAGTACTTAGTTTAGAATTAGCTAACAACGCACAAAGCCACGGTGAAAACGCCGATAAAAGCACCAATTGCTCCACAGCTGAACATGCGGACACGGCCCAAGCAAATAGCAATGAAGCGACTTTTAATCAAGTTAGTCCTAATCAATCCAATCAGCCAAGTCAGCCTCGTGGGCAGGTAAAAACGCCAGCTTCAGCAATAAAGACTCCCGGTAATGCTTCTGCCAGTAAACATAAGCAAGGCAGTAAAAACCTCAAACCCACACTTTTCACTTCTTTTTTTGAAAAACTGCGTAGCGACTTTGAACAAAACTGGATGACCTGGATAGGCGCAATCGCATTGGCGCTAGGCGGTATATTTTTAGCAAAGTACAGTTTAGAAGCCGGGTTGCTCTCTCCTGCAATGCGATTAACTCTAGGCGGTTTATTTGGTGGTGGCTTAATTGCAGCCGCAGCTTATATGCATTACAAAAATAGTGTATTTGAAGGGTTTAATAACTATATACCTGCAGCGCTTGCCAGCGGGGGTTTTATTACGTGCTTTGCACTGACCTTATTAGCGTATAGCAGCTATAACATGATCAGCCCTTTAACAGCATTTGTTGTCCTTGGGGTTATTGCCATAAGTGCGAGCGCTATGGCAATAATGCTTGGCCCAGTATTAGCCGTACTAGGTATTATTGGTGCTTATTGTGTCCCCGTGCTGATTAATACCGGCAGCAATAATTTATTTGCGCTTTATATGTACATTGGGTTTGTGAGCTTATCTGCTGCGCTGGTCGCGCATAAAGTACAGCGTGCATGGCTGTGGTATTTACTTTGGGCGGGGCATTTGAGCTGGTATGTTGTTGGCTTTACTTTAGCTAACAGCAGCACCATTTGGCTTATGGGCACGTATGGGCTATTAAGTATTATTGGTTTAATTGCCGTGCCACGCTTGGGGTTAAAACTTGCGGTGGTTGAAACTCGCCCACATAGTTTAAAGCGCCTAATAAGCGCACTCCCTAGTAACCCTTTAATGCTTGCCTGTATTGTCCCTTTGTTACTGGCTATGCTTTTTGATAGTAATAACTACTTACAGTGGCAAATAATAAATGCGTTAAGCATATTAACATTGCTGTTTTTAGTGCTTAAAAATAGCCGCTGGGATTTATGGCAAGGGGTGGCGATGTTAATAGCTGTACTCTGGCTATTAAGCACGCCTTCTTATTATGCTGATTATTCTGACTCGCTATTTATATTTAGGCACCAATATGGTGGCGCTATATTTTTAGGGTTAGCGCTCAGCGTATATGGGCTTTATTTTGGTATAAAGTGGCAGCCTAAACGATTGGCTTTTCATATTACTGCCTCGTTTAGCGTATTTATAATGATTGCCACCTTATACGCTATAATCCCAAACCATGCGTTGGCCACAGCCTATCCATTGTGGGCAGTGATACTACTTACAAGTAGCGCCATTTTAATTAAGTGCGCAATAGGTGGCGCAACGCTTTTTCAGCGCTTTACATATTGGGTGGGGGCAAATGCCAACATCACGCTTGCTATCACTATGTTATTAAATGACAGCGGTCTAACCATTGCACTGGCTATTCAAGTTTTACTTATTAGCGTGTTAATAAACCGCTATCGGGTGCCTATACCACATTGGCCAATTAAAGCGCTGGTGGCTGCATTACTACTTCGCCTTACACTGTCACCGTGGACCCCAAGTTACGAGGCGCTTAGTGTATTGGGTGTACACTGGAGCTTAGTAGTTTATCCTTTGTGTGTGGTGTTATTTTATACTGCAGCCAAATGCTTTAACGCATCGCATTTAAAAGTTTGGCTTGAAGGCGCAGCGCTGCATTGCTTGGCGTTATTTATTACCACCGAAACCAGCTATCAACTGGTAGGGCACTATCCGCAGTTTGATTCTTTGAGCTTTTACGAACAAGCTTTACTCACCTGTAATTGGCTTGCGCTGGGTTGTGTATATTTACACCGTGCTCGTATTGCCGGTAGCTTAGCTAAATTATACCAAGTGGCAGGCATGGCATTAGCAGGTGCTGCGGGTGTTACTGCACTGAGCATCTTACTAAACGCCAACCCATTTTTAAGCTCTATTTATATTGGCGAATATTTTGTATTTAATTGGCTATTTTTGCTTTGGTTAGTGCCTGCGGGTCTCGTGCTTTGGCTTTATACGTTAATTAAGCCGCTGTATACAAAAGCTGCGCCATCTATACTCACAGTAGCGGGTGTATTGAGTGTATTGGCAATTAATGGCTTTATACGCCAATACTGGCAAGGCCCTTATATTTACTTATCAACAGGTGCAAGCAACGCAGAGCTTTATAGCTACTCGGTTATTTGGCTTGTGTTAGGGGCTATTACTGTGGTGTTAGGGCATTTAAAAAATCAGCTATTAATCCAAAAAATAGGGTTAGGATTATTGGCAGCCGTTATTTTAAAAGTATTCTTAGTGGACATGGCTAATTTAACGGGACTTTTAAAAGCGCTGTCGTTTATTGGCTTAGGCTTGTCGTTAGTGGGGCTTAGTTGGTTATTTCAAAAACTACGAAGCCAAGCCAAACCAGCCTAATAATTAAGGGTTCCAACGCCTTGGTTAAGCACATAAATAAGCCCAGCTAATACTGGGCTTATTTTTTGCTGCCAATTGGCTATTACGTACTGTGATTAAGTAAGGCTTTAAGCTTACCTGGCTTAATAGGCTTACTTAAATAATGAATATTAGCCGCTTTGGTTTCTTGTTTAAGCTCGGTGTCGCGTACGGCGGTTATAAGTATGGCGGGCACTTCGCTTTGCCATGTATCACGCAGTGTTTTTATAAGCGAAATACCATCGCAATCATTACCTAATTGGTAATCCATTAAAATCACATCGGGCGCTGCGTGCTGTTTAGCGTGCGCGAGTACTTTATTTACATCGTCAAACAAGGTGTAATTGGCTTGCCACTTTTTAAGTAAACTGGCCATTGCTGCTAGGTTTTCGGGGTCATCGTCTACCGCGACTATGTTAATCGCGGCGCGGTTTTCTACTAAACTGCTGGCAGTTGCCTTTTGTTGTACAAACTGCGCATCGCCATAGGGTACTTCAATACTAAAGCGGCTGCCTTTACCGGGCTCAGAGTGCACATCAAGCTCTAAGCTAAGTAAATCGGCCATACGTTTTACAACGCCAAGCCCTAAACCAACGCCTTTGTTATCACCGGCTTCTATACGGTAAAAGTCGTTAAATATTTTAGCTTGTTCTATTTGGCTAATACCTGGGCCGGTGTCCCATACTTCTATACGTAAATTATGTTTACGGTTTCTGCACGCTATTAATACTCGCCCTGTTTCGGTGTATTTAACCGCATTAGACACCAAGTTTTGTATAATTCGGCGCAAGTAGGTAATATCGCTATGCACAATTTGTGCGTTTGAACGCACGGTTAGTTTTAAGCCTTTATCGCTTGATAAAATAGCGTACTCGCTTTGCAGTGGCATAAGTATATCGTTTATACAAAAGTGGCGTGGGGTAGGGGTCATTGCGCCTTGCTCTAACTTGGCAATTTCTAGTAAGGCCGACATTAAATGCACGGTTGAGTCTAAACTGTGGCCAAGCTTATTAAAGCTATTTTGGTTAGTTGTATCAAGCTGCTTTTCATCAATGGCTGCAAGGTATAAACGCGCCGCGTTAAGGGGCTGTAAAATATCGTGGCTTGCCAGTGCTAAAAATCGCGTTTTACTGTCGTTGGCTTGCTCTGCTTCGCGCTTGGCTAAAGTAAGTGCTTGCTCTGTTTTTACTCGGCTATCTATTTGTGCTTGTAAATCTTTATTAATGGTTTGCACTTCTTGGGTTCGCGCTTCAATGCGGTTTTCAAGATCCATGTTAATTTCTTCAAGCGCATTTTGCGTACTTATATGGTTTGTAATGTCTGAAAAACTCGTTACAAAGCCGCCATCGGGTAGGGGGTTACCTATCATTTCGTACACTTGGCCATTACGGCGGTGACGAATAAAATGATGCGAGCTACCATTTTTTAAATGCTGAACGCGTTTTTCTACTTGGCGCTCTATTTCGCCTGGGCCACATTCACCGCGTACTGCGTTGTACCTTATTATATCTTCAATGGGTTGCCCCACTTCTAAAAAGCCGTCGGGGTAGCCAAACATTTGGCTGTAGCGCTTATTCCATGCCACTAGTTTTAAATCTTTATCGACCACCGAAATACCATGGCTTAAATTTTCGAGCGAGGTATACAGCAAGTTTTGGTTAAACTGCAGTGCTTGTGTGGTTTCGTCAAAAAAGTTAACCACCTCTTCAAAGGCCATACGTTTACCCGATGAAACCGTACGTATTAGCGCCTGCGCCGAAGACGCCCCTAACACCCCAGTTAACGCACGCTCGCAGTAGGCTATAAATTCGGGCTCGGGGTGGGCATTATTGTCACTTAGCTGGTGCGAAAGTGAAAAGTGCGCCAGTACTTGTTGGCTACGCTGAATACCTAAAAAGGTTTGCAGCAGTATTTTAAAGTCATAAACCGTGGCTTTAACATTTTTGTTTAAGCGGCGCGATAAAATAGCCTGATCTTTAGGGTTAACAAATGCAGCCGCCTGAATTTTATCTATCAAGCGCTCTTCTGCCCCTAACGAAAAACTAATATAACAACCAATGTTAGCAAATAAGGCAATCAGAGTGCCGCGTGTAATAAGAGTTTGCTGAAGCTCGCTATCAAGCGCGCTACCGGCATCTAAAATTGGCATCATTAAAAATAATACCCAACAAATAAAACCCGCTAATAGCCCCGCATATACACCATAAGCATGGCCTTTACGCCAGTAAAGCCCGCCCACAATAGCCGGGAGCAGCTGCGTTACTAACGAAAATGCCACCAGCCCCATACTAGCCAGCGCACTACCATGGCCAAACCATTGCTGATAAAAATAAGCCAATATAAGTATGCCGGCTATGGTAAAACGCCTAACTAATAAAATTTGCGATTTATAACTGCTGGTAATTAAGTTGCGCTTAAACTTACGGCGTAGCAGAAGCGGCAGCACTACATCGTTAGAGATCATGGTGCTAAGCGTAAGTGTGGCCACCACTATCATGGCGGTGGCTGCAGAAAGCCCGCCAATAAATACAAAGGTACTTAAAAAAGCTTGGTCGTGAATAAGCGGTAGCGCTAATACAAAGCTGTCGGGTGAAAAACTGCTACCAATACTTGGGTGAATTGCGGCAGTAGCAATAGGAATTATCATCGCGGCGGTGAGTAATAAATACAGCGGAAAAGCCCAGCGAGCAGTAAATAAATGGCGTTTGTCTTGGTTATCTACCACGGTGACATGAAATTGTCGTGGTAAACAAATTATGGCCGCGGCAGCCATAAGTGACTGGCCAATAAAGTTAAAACTAAAAAAGTTAAAGTTGCCCCAGTGTTGCCAAATCGACTCTGTGACTTTGTCGCCGCTAAGGGTGGGTAAATTAAATAAGGTGTACAAGGCTAAGCCAGCGACGGCAATAAGCGCAATCAGCTTTATCATTGACTCAAAGGCGACTGCTAGCATAAGCCCAGAGCGGTATTCGGTAACATCTACCTTACGGGTACCAAAAAATATTGCAAACAGCGCCATAATTAACGTGGCGGTGAGGGTAAGCATTTCGCCAGATATTTGATTGCTGTTTTGCAAAAGCAAAAAGCTAGTACTGAGTGCTTTTAACTGCAGCGCAATATAGGGAATGGTAGCAAGTAGGGCAATAACAGTGACCAGTATTGCACTGGTTTGACGTTTACCGTAGCGGGCAGAAATAAAATCGGCAATGGTGGTAATGTTTTGTTTTTTACTTACTAATACCAGTTTGCGTAAAAAGCCTTGGCCAAAAAAGAACAACAATGAAGGCCCCAATAAAATGGGTAAATAGCTCCAACTACTGGTGGCAGCGGTACCAACCGAACCATAGTACGTCCACGAGGTACAATAAATCCCTAACGATAACGAATACACAAAAGGATGATGGCTAATCCGTTTAGCAAGTGGTGTTGTTTTATCGCCCCAATTAGCAAGCCAAAACAGCACCCCAATGTAGCCTAATGCTACAAAAATCAGTACAGCAGTCATGTTGTTATTAAACCTTATTATTTATACCCACACACAATAACAGAGATAACTTTAAGTGTGCGTGCACAATTTTATGCAAAATATTAACGTTGTTTTTATTGTGTTGATTTTAAATGATTATTTATATTGTTGATGATTTATTAGACTAATGTCGCATTTTTACACAAAGCCACTTAAATTTTGCCGTTAGCGCCCTTTGGTAAAAGCTAACCTACTGAAAATTATGTGTAATTGTATTTTTAAATACAATTGCATTTGCAGTTTACGTAAACGTTAACAGGCTGTTACGACTATGGTCTCACTTCACTCTTCACGCCGCGTTGCTAAATTAATAACCGACTATAAAAAAACCACTCATTGCAATTATGCAATGCTTAAAGGGGAAAATAAAAATGGCTTTTAAAGATGAAGAACAAGCAAAAGCTTATTGGGCAGAAAACATTTCACTACTGTTTAAGTTACTAGCAGTGTGGTTTGTGGTCTCATTTGGCTTTGGCATATTACTGGTAGATGTACTGAATGAAGTACGTTTTTTTGGGTTTAAACTTGGCTTCTGGTTTTCACAACAGGGCGCTATTTACACCTTTGTAGCTTTGATTTTTGTTTACGTTTTCAAAATGAACACGTTAGATAAAAAATACGGCGTAGACGAATAGGAGCTAGGTAATGGATGTTCAAACACTCACATTTATAATTGTTGGTTTAAGTTTTGCGCTTTATATCGGCATTGCAATTTGGGCGCGTGCAGGCTCTACAAATGAGTTTTACGTGGCAGGGGGCGGCGTACCTCCGC
This sequence comes from Pseudoalteromonas sp. Angola-4, assembly GCF_028599265.1. Taxonomy (NCBI): domain Bacteria; kingdom Pseudomonadati; phylum Pseudomonadota; class Gammaproteobacteria; order Alteromonadales; family Pseudoalteromonadaceae; genus Pseudoalteromonas; species Pseudoalteromonas sp. Angola-4. The sequence continues at coordinate 25,569 of NZ_JAQREK010000019.1, forward strand.
TTGCCAATGGTATGGCAACCGCAGCCGATTGGATGAGCGCAGCGTCGTTTATTTCAATGGCGGGTATTATTTCGTTTGCAGGTTACGATGGCGGTGTTTACTTAATGGGGTGGACTGGCGGCTATGTATTACTCGCTATGTGTTTAGCGCCTTACTTACGTAAATTTGGCAAATTCACTGTACCTGACTTTATAGGCGACCGTTACTACTCACAAACAGCACGTGTTGTTGCTATTTTGTGTGCCATCTTTATTTGTTTTACTTACATTGCTGGGCAAATGCGTGGCGTAGGCGTGGTATTTTCGCGCTTTTTAGAAGTAGAAATTGAAACCGGTGTTTACATTGGAATGGTGATTGTATTCTTTTATGCGGTACTTGGCGGCATGAAAGGCATTACCTACACGCAAGTAGCGCAGTATTGTGTACTTGTGTTTGCCTACCTTGTGCCCGCTATCTTTATTTCAATGATGATGACAGGCCATTTTTTCCCGCAAACCGGCTTTGGTGCCACATTGAGTGATGGTTCAGGCATGTATGTACTTGATAAGCTAGACGGGTTAAGCGCAGAGCTGGGCTTTGCACAATACACCGAAGGCTCTAAAAGCATGATTGACGTATTTGCTATTACCGGCGCGTTAATGGTGGGTACTGCAGGTTTACCGCATGTAATTGTTCGCTTTTTCACTGTACCTCGCGTTAAAGATACCCGTATTTCAGCAGCGTGGACACTGGTATTTATTGCCATTGTTTACACTACTGCACCGGCGGTTGCCTCGTTTGCACGCGTAAACATGATTGACACTATTAACGGTAAAGATGGTAGCGGTACAGAGTACGCTCAAGCACCAGCGTGGATCAAAAACTGGGAACGCACGGGTTTAATTACCTTTAATGATAAAAACGGCGACGGCAAAATGTTTTACACCGCCGGCAAGGTAGAAGACCCAACAAGCGCAAACGAAGTAAAAGTAGACCGCGATATTATGGTACTGGCTAACCCTGAAATTGCTGATTTACCAGCATGGGTAATCGCATTAGTTGCGGCCGGTGGTATTGCTGCTGCGCTTTCAACCACGGCGGGGTTATTGCTGGTTATTTCAACCTCAGTGTCGCACGATTTACTTAAACGAACCCTCAAACCCGACATAAGCGATAAACAAGAGCTACTAGCTGCTCGCTTAGCTGCGATGATTGCCATTGTTATATCGGCTTACTTTGGGATTAACCCGCCTGGGTTTGTTGCATCGGTGGTCGCCTTTGCCTTTGGTTTAGCGGCGGCGAGTTTCTTCCCAGCAATTATTATGGGGATATTCTCTAAAACAATGAATAAAGAAGGCGCAATTGCTGGCATGGTGACCGGTATAGGCTTTACCGCTGCGTATATTATCTTCTTTAAATTTGTAAGCCCTGAGCTTAATAGCCCAGAAAATTGGTTCTTAGGTATTTCACCCGAAGGCATTGGCTTAGTGGGAATGATAATTAACTTTGTGGTTGCTGCAACCGTACTTAAATTAACAAAATCGACACCGCTTGAAATACAACAAATGGTGGAAGGTATTCGTAATCCTAAAGGGTCAGGTGAAGCACACGCACATTAATGCGCTAAGCCTACTTAAAAATAAAGCACCAAAAGCCCGACTTTAGTCGGGCTTTTTATTTGTTCAAATAATGAGTACATTAGGTTTTGTGTATACTTTTTAAGAGTACAGCAATGAGTGTAGAGCAGCAGGAAGTTGCCCAGTTTGTGTGTATGCAGGCGCCATTTAGCATGCTACACGACAGTGCGTGTGAGTATTTTGTAAGCCATATTGATAGTGTTTATTTAACCCGAGAAAACCAAGCGCAGTGGCTGCAAACGCAAACCCCAAAGCTTTTTTTAATTCGCTCTGGTTTATACGACCTAGTGGATGCAAAAGGTGATGTAGTAAAGCGTTTAGCGCAGGGGGATTACTTTGGCTATCCTTCTTTGTTAACAGGAGAGGCGATTCAAAATAGGTTACAGGTACAAAAAGAGGGCATAGTGTATATGCTTGCGCAAACGCATTTTGACTTTTTACGTCATCAATACAAACCGTTTGAGCAATATTTTGTACGCGCGCACGCCAATCGTTTACTTTCATCACATTATAAAAGTAAAAACGATAGCTGGTCTGAGCGTAGAATATCTGAGCTGATGACCCGCACCGCCATAACCTTAGCCCCCGATGCCAGTATTAGGCAAACCGCTAAAAAAATGAAAAAACACGGCGTATCGTCAATTATGATCACCGAACACGCCATTTTAGTTGGCGTAGTGACCGACCGCGACTTACGTAACCGTGTACTGGCCGACGAGGTAGACCCGCAAGATGCGGTTAGCAGCATAATGAGTGCAAAGCCTAAATTTATATTTGAAAACAATCGGGTGTTTTCTGCTTTGCATTTAATGCTTAAATACAATATTCATCATTTACCTGTACTTGATGAAAACCATAAGCCTTTGGGTATGCTTACCAGTACCGATTTACTGCGCCAGCAAAAAAGTGACCCTGTGCAGCTTATTGGCCGTATTTATAAAGCTCACAGCATTGCCGATTTAAAACGTTATGCGGGCGAAATCCCTGAGTTACTGCGTAGTTTTTCGTACAACATAGAAGACATATCGCTAATTGGTAAATTGCTCAGCGGCTTAACCGATGCACTTACTTCGCGTCTTATTCATTTATTTCAAGAAGAAAATGGCGCAGCCCCCACCAGTTTTTGCTTTATATGTTTTGGCTCGCAAGCACGCGAAGAGCAAACCCTACATTCAGATCAAGACAACGGCTTATTACTCCCAGATGATTTAAGCGAGCAACACCAAGCTTACTTTAAACACATGGGGGAGTTTGTATGTGAGCAGTTAGTAGAATGTGGCATTAGGCGTTGCCCAGGGAATATTATGGCCAGCAGCGATGAGTGCAGAATGAGTGTAAGCCAGTGGTGCGAGCGCTTTTTTAAATGGATAAAAAGCCCAACGCCTAGCGCCATGCTTAACTGCAAAATATTTTTTGATTTGCGCTTTATAGAAGGCTCCAATGCCCTATACAGCGGCTTTTGTGAGCAGTTAAACAGAATATCGCGCGATGAGTTATTTTATGCTGCTATGGCAACCGATATAAGAGCCAGCTCAGTGCCTATTGGCTTGTTTAATAAACTTAAAACGCAAAAAAATGATAATAATCATAAATACATTGATTTAAAAAAACGTGGTGTGGTGATCATTAACGACATAGTGCGTTTATATGCGTTAAAAGCAGGCATAAAACGCGCCAATACCCAAGAGCGCTTAGATGCTTTACTTAAGCATTCACTGCTAAATAAAGACGATATTTATAATTTAAAAGATTGCTGGCGATTTTTAACTCAGTTGCGTTTTAGTACGCAAATAAACGAAGAAGGTTTGCCAAGTAACTGCATAAACCCCGATAAATTAAGTTCATTAGAGCGTCATCAGCTTAAAGAGGCTTTTTATTTAGTAAAACAAGCGCAGCAAGCCGCGGCGTTTAAATTTGCCCGTGGCAGTTTGTAATAAGAGGTAAGCGCTGTGGTAAAAAAATGGCTCAGTAAGTATATAAAAAGGCGTAATTTATTAAGTCAAAATGCGTTAACGCAACGCTATTTAGTGATTGATTTAGAGCTTACTGGGCTTGATGTAAACCAGCATGAAATTGTCTCAGTAGCCTGGGTAAAAATAGATAACCAATGTATAAAAATGAGTGAGTCTCAGCATTTAATTAATAAAAACGTTAAACGCTTAGACCAAAGCCCTGTTTTTCACGGCATTGTGGAAGACACCGTTGCTAAAGGACAAAGCCTGCACACTATATTAACGCAGCTAAGCCGTGATTTTAGTGACCATATTTTGGTTTTTCATAACGCCATACTGGATTGGGGGTTTTTAAAAGCAGCCCTTAAAAACGCTAATATAAGTGCACAACCTAAGTTGATACTCGACACCCTCCACATAGAAAAAAAGCGCCTTATTTGCCAAGGTGCAGAAATAAAACAAGATGATTTAACCCTAAGTGCGTGTCGCAAACGTTATGAGTTACCAAGCTATCATTGCCATAACGCACTTACAGACGCACAGGCCACCGCCGAATTACTACTAGCCCAGTGCTACCAAATAAACCGTGGTAAAGAGCTAAAAGTGGGTGAGTTAACCTAGGTTGGCTGTAGGCGCGGCTTTATGCCGCATGAGGTAAACTCTGCTTACAATAAAGCGCAGTTTACTTTTATTTTCAACTGTATGATTATAGGTACGGTTACGTAATCATTATTTAACTAATTACTTTAAGGAACGACGTGAAACTCATTACCGCTATTGCTCTACTCTTTTTGCCACTCATCGCTTTTGCTAATTCAAGCTTACCTGCCAATCGTCATATCTCAGTGCAAGGCACTGCTGAGGTATTAGTTGAGCCTGACATGGCTAAAATACTATTTAAGGTGAATAGTGTTAAAAATGAGCCGAATGCCGCCAATAACGCGCTTGAGAATAAAGTGAAGTTATTAATAGATGGGCTCAATCAATTTGAAATAAGCGCCGATGACGTAGTTGCCTCAAACGTTAAAATTGAAAAAACAGGAATGGATTATATTGAAACAGGGCATCAGGCACTTAGCGAATACGCAGCGATAAGAACGTTTGAAGTAACGCTAAACAGTATTGAGCGTGTGAGCGATTTAACCGATTTTTTATTGAACCAAGAAGTAAATGCGATTCAAAATATTGCGTTTTTATCTTCAAAATTTGAGCAATTACAAGCGCAAGCCACACAGTTAGCAATTGAAGATGCAAAAATAAAAGCGGATTTACTTGCTGATTCATTCAATGCAAAAGTAGGTGAAGTACGCACTATTCGCTCAACTAAAAACAACTATGACAGTGGTTTTAGTACAGCTATAACCAAGATGCACAGGGCGCAGTATGATAATAACTCTTTTCCTCAAATACTTAGTAACGATTTACAGGCAACAATAAGCTTTAAATCATCCATAAACGTGGTGTTTGATTTAGAGATAACTGATTAAATTAATAATTTCATTTCAAATACATGTTCGTACTGTAAGCTAGTTTTATGTTTTTGATTAATTTGAAGGTAGCAATACTATGAGCGATGAAAGCAACACATTAAAAGCACAAACCGAAGCAAAAATAGCAGCAGGGCGAAAAGGTAATCCTGATTTTATGAAAGGCGTTGATGAAACCATTGCTCAGGCAAAAGCGTTTCAAGAAGGGGCAAATGCACTTAATTTAGATCAAAATGCCCCACGCTTTGAACTGCCGAACCAGCACGGTGAGCAAGTTTTATTAGATGAGCTACTTGCAAAAGGGCCTGTGGTTATAACTTTTTATCGTGGTAGTTGGTGCCCTTATTGTAATTTACAGCTAAAAGCATTGCAGTCACGCCTACCTGAAATTCACGCATTAGGCGCACAGCTGGTGGCTATTAGCCCACAAGCGCCCGATGGCTCAATGAGCGAAAACGACATACGTAATATGGATTTTGTTGTGCTGAGTGACCAAAATGCAGATATAGCAGCAAGCTATGGCGTAGCGTGGCAAGTACCTGCATTTTTATTAGAGCATATGCGCGAAGACCGCGGCCTTGATTTAGAGTCGCTTAATAACGGCAACGGCAGTATTTTACCTATCCCTGCCACGTTTGTTTTAGATAGCGAAGGTAAAGTGACGTGGCGCTATGTCGATGTTGATTACCGCACCCGCTCAGAGCCACAAGATATAATTAATGCTTTAAAAGCACTACAGTAAGCACTCATGCAAGCTCGCTTTATGCCCAAAAGTAGCCAAGTAAATTAGCTACTTTTGGGTTAATTTAAAGTTTCTAATCGCTCCCTCTTATAATAATGTTCAAGGTCGATTACAATACAGCCATCTAAAAGGCATCGATGCCTTTGTCTGCACGTAAAGAGAGTGGATTTTATATTTCATGGCAATCAAACTTGCAATTAATGGTTTTGGTCGTATTGGTCGAAATATTGTCCGCGCGTTGTACGAGTCAGGTTTGAGCAACGAGATAAAAGTTGTTGCGATTAACGAACTTGCTGACCCTGAAGCTATTGCTCATTTATTAAAATACGACACGTCCCACGGTCGTTTTTCTTTTCCTGTAAAACTTGGTGAAGACACCATTAGTGTTGCAGGCGATACCATTGCACTATTTTGTGAAGAAAACCCAGTAGAATTGCCTTGGCAAACCCTTGATGTAGATGTAGTGCTTGAATGTACCGGTGTTTATCACTCGCGCGAGCATGCACAATTACACATTACCGCGGGTGCTAAAAAGGTGTTGTTTTCGCACCCAGCTGATAACGATGTAGATGCCACCATTGTGTATGGCATTAACGACGATGAGCTCAAACGCGAGCACACTATTGTATCTAACGGCTCGTGTACTACAAACTGTGTAGTGCCTGTTATTAAAGTGCTAGATGATGCGTTTGGCATTGAATCGGGCGCTATTACCACTATTCACGCGTCGATGAACGATCAACAAGTGATTGATGCGTACCATCATGATTTACGCCGTACCCGCGCTGCGAGTCAGTCTATTATTCCAGTTGATACAAAATTAGCACGAGGAATAGACCGCATTTTACCCAAATTTGAAGGGCGCTTTGAAGCCATTGCGGTTCGCGTGCCGACAATTAACGTAACGGCAATGGATTTAAGTGTTACAGTAAATGCCGATGTAGATTTAAAGGCGGTAAATACGGCACTTAAAGCCCAAGCAAAAGACCGCTTAGAAGGTATTTTAAGTTACACCGAAGAGCCATTGGTATCGGTTGATTTTAATCACGACCCACATTCTTGTATTATTGATGGCACGCAGACACGTGTTAGTCACAAACGCCTGATAAAGTTACTTGTTTGGTGTGATAACGAATGGGGTTTTGCCAATCGCATGCTAGATACAGCACGTGCGATGATGGCTAAGTAAGCATTTTATAATAATTTTAAAATTTATTTTTCAGGTTCAAGTATCGTTAACTAAGGAGATGTTATGTCGGTCATAAAAATGGCAGATTTAGATTTAAACGGCAAGCGCGTATTAATTCGTGAAGATTTAAATGTACCAGTTAAAGCAGGTAAAGTGACCTCAGATGCACGTATTCGTGCTGCACTGCCTACTATTAAGCTAGCTCTTGAAAAAGGCGCTAAAGTAATGGTTATGTCGCACCTTGGCCGCCCAACAGAAGGCGAGTACGATGACGAATTTTCACTTGCCCCTGTAGCCGATTACCTAAACGATGCACTTGAGCAAAATGTCCGCCTTGAAAAAGACTACTTAAACGGCGTTGAAGTTGCCGATAACGAAGTGGTTGTATTTGAAAACGTACGATTTAATAAAGGCGAGAAGAAAAACGACGAAGCCTTATCAAAACAACTTGCTGCCCTGTGTGATGTGTATGTAATGGATGCATTTGGCACCGCTCACCGCGCACAAGCGTCTACTCATGGCGTTGGCTTATTTGCAGATGTTGCCTGTGCTGGCCCGTTATTATCAGCAGAACTTGAAGCACTAGGTAAAGCACTAGATAACCCAGCACGCCCATTAGTGGCCATTGTAGGTGGTTCTAAAGTATCAACTAAATTAACTGTTTTAGACTCGCTTTCAACGATTGTAGATCAGCTTGTAACAGGTGGCGGTATTGCTAATACCTTTATTGCTGCTGCGGGTCATCCGGTTGGTAAATCACTTTATGAAGCAGATTTAATGGATGAAGCAAATCGTTTATGTGCAGCAGCTAAAGCAAACGATGGTGAAATTCCGGTACCGACTGATGTTGTAGTAGGTAATGAATTTTCAGACTCTGCAGTCGCTACGCTTAAAGATGTAAGCGAAGTAACAAGCGATGACATGATTTTTGATATTGGCCCTGATACAGCCAGCCAGCTTGCAAAAATTATTGCAAACGCCGGTACTGTTGTATGGAATGGCCCAGTTGGCGTATTTGAGTTTGATCAGTTTGGTAATGGTACACGTGCTATTGCTCAGGCAATTGCTAACTCTAATGCGTTTTCGATTGCAGGCGGTGGTGACACTTTAGCGGCAATTGATAAATACGGCATTGCCGATAAAGTATCTTACATTTCTACCGGTGGTGGTGCGTTCTTAGAGTTTTTAGAAGGCAAAAAACTTCCAGCAGTAGAAATGCTAGAGTCGCGCGCTAAATAATAAATTTTTAGCCGCATTAGGTGAGGGGAAACCCTCACCAACGATTAATTATTAAATACCTCTCACCCTTATTTAATAGTTAATTAAGACAAAACTAAGCAGTGTAAATTGCTTTATTTTGTGGCGCAGTGATTGCGTCAAACTAACATATCCGTTCAAACTAGATGGCAGGAGACTGCTGTCGATAAATTGGAGAATACCCAATGGCTTTAATCAGTATGCGACAACTTTTAGATCATGCAGCTGAACACGGTTACGGCGTTCCAGCCTTTAACGTGAATAACCAAGAGCAAATGCGCGCAATAATGGAAGCGGCTGATAAAACAAACAGCCCAGTAATTGTTCAAGGATCAGCAGGCGCACGTGCTTATGCTGGTGCTCCATTTATCCGCCACATGATTTTAGCAGCCGTTGAAGAATGGCCGCACATTCCAGTAGTAATGCACCAAGATCACGGTACCTCACCCGGTGTTTGCCAACGCTCAATTCAACTTGGCTTTTCATCAGTTATGATGGATGGCTCATTAATGACTGACGGAAAAACCCCATCAAGCTACGAATATAATGTAGAAGTAACACGCGAAACCGTGGCTATGGCACATGCTTGTGGCGTATCGGTAGAGGGCGAGCTAGGTGTACTTGGCTCACTTGAAACCGGTGAAGCGGGCGAAGAAGATGGTGTAGGCGCAGAAGGTAAACTAACTACTGATCAAATGCTTACCGACCCAGAAGAAGCCGCTGATTTTGTAAATAAAACCCATGTTGATGCCTTGGCAATTGCTTGTGGAACATCGCACGGTGCGTACAAATTTACGCGCCCACCCACAGATGACATTTTAGCGATTGATCGTATTAAAGAAATTCACGCACGTATCCCGAACACGCACTTAGTAATGCACGGATCGTCGTCTGTACCACAAGAGTGGTTAGAGATCATAAATCAATACGGTGGCGAAATTCCTGAAACGTATGGCGTACCTGTTGAGCAAATTGTAGAAGGGATCAAATACGGTGTACGTAAAGTAAATATTGATACCGATTTACGCCTGGCCTCTACCGGTGCTATTCGCCGTCATATGGCGCTTAACCCATCTAACTTCGATCCGCGTAAATACCTAGCAGAAGCAACTAAAGCAATGACAGAGATTTGTGTTGCGCGTTACAACGCGTTTGGTACAGCTGGTCAAGCAGGTAAAATTAAGCCAATTTCACTTGATGACATGCACCTTAAATATTTAAGTGGTGAGTTAGACCCACAAATTAAATAATGATCTTTGATTAATAAATAGCGTTATAAAAACCAGCTGGCGTAATCCAGCTGGTTTTTTTATACCGCAAAGCACTGGGATCACTGTTGTACCAACTTAATAAAATGGGATCACTGATTTACTAACCGCCCCGCATTCGGATCATTTATTTACCAACTAGCGCATAAATTTACGCCACGTTAGGCGCTCAATCAATCAGATCGTTTTTTATTTGTACAATAGATCAGATGCTTAGTTGTTTGACTAAGTATAACCGTGATCCCAAACCCGATCGGCTTAGTAAAAATCTGATCTTTTTATAGGCTGCTTAGTAAAAAACAGATCTATTTTTAACCACGTAATCACATCTTCCAGTGCAAACTCAGTTTCGTATCTGGTTTTTTTACTGTGTTAGTAAAGTAATGATCCCGCCATGAATATCTACTCAGAAATAAAACTGTCATCTTTTTGTAAATATGTTTTGATTAACCGTAATTTGCAAAATAGTTTTAAAAATATGACGTTAATGAGGTTTTTTGTCACTATTTTGTGTTTTTTTTACCAGGATTTTAATTTACACGTTACACTTTCATAAAAATGTCATACTTAGTCATAATAATGAAAACTAATTCGATAGCGTAAGAGATAATTTGGAATGTCACGTAAAGTACTAGTCGTAGATGATGAAGCTCCTATCAGAGAGATGTTAGTTTTTGTTTTAGAGCAAAATGGATTTCAAGCAATTGAAGCAGAAGATTACGATTCTGCAATTGCAGCTATGGTTGAACCATACCCAGATATGGTTTTACTCGATTGGATGTTACCAGGCGGTAGCGGTATTCAAATTGCTAAGCAATTTAAGCAAAGTGAATACACACGCCAAATTCCAATCATTATGCTTACAGCCCGCGGCGAAGAAGAAGACAAAGTACGCGGCCTAGAAGTGGGGGCAGATGACTACGTCACTAAACCTTTTTCTCCTAAAGAGTTAATGGCTCGTATTAAAGCGGTTATTCGCCGTGTATCGCCTACCTCATTAGAAGAAGCCATAGAAGTACATGGCTTGCGTTTAGACCCAATATCGCACCGCGTTACCTCTGAGGGAAGCGAGCTTGATATGGGCCCAACCGAATTTAGATTATTACATTTTTTTATGACTCACCCAGAGCGTGTTTATAGCCGTGAGCAACTGCTTGACCATGTTTGGGGAACTAATGTGTACGTAGAAGACCGTACAGTTGATGTGCACATACGTCGTTTACGCAAAGCGATTGCACCGCTGGGGCATGATCGCTTAGTACAAACAGTACGTGGTGCAGGTTATCGTTTTTCTAGTAAATTATAAGGTACCGCAGCTAGGGTGTGAGTACGCATAAATTACTACTCAAAGGTAAAGTGAGTGTATGTATCGAGTTATTAATAAACAGGCGTTAGTAAAACGTCTGTTTATCTATTTTTTACCCCTGTTATTAGTTGGTGTGCTTATTGGTGCACCTTTTTTGCTTTTATTTTTAGGCACTTCTTCTCTTTTAGTCTGGCATTATCATCAACTTTATCGCTTAAGCGATTGGCTTTTAAATCAACGTAGCTTTAACCCACCAGAGGGCGAGGGTGCGTGGGAACAAGTATTTGAAGGCATTTATCATTTACAGCACCGTAATCGTAAAAAACGCAATGAACTGGCTGATTTAATTCGTCGCTTTCGCGATGGCGCTGAAGCTGTACCCGATGCCGTAGTGGTGCTGCAAAGTGATTTAAGTATTGTGTGGTGTAACCAACTTGCACTTAAGGTATTGGGGCTGCAATGGCCAACCGATCATGGCCAGCGACTTGATAACCTAATACGCGAACCTAAATTTGCCAAGTACATGTTGCGCGGTGAATTTGAAGAGCCACTTGAGCTTGATAACGGGCATATTGTTGATCAAGTGCTTGAGTTTAGGGTAATGCCGTATGCCAACACACAGCTTATGGTGGTCGTACGTGATGTAACACGCCTAAAACAGCTAGAGCAAATGCGTAAAGACTTTGTTGCTAACGTATCGCATGAGCTGCGTACGCCGCTAACGGTCGTTACTGGCTATCTTGAAATGATGGATGGGGATATGATGCCACCGCCTGCAATGTGGAATAAAGCCCAAAATACCATGCTTGAGCAATGTAAGCGTATGGATAGCTTAGTCAACCAGCTTTTATCTCTTTCGCGTATTGAAGGGTCGCGTAGACAAGATAACGATAAAGCCATTAATGTACCGCAAATGCTCAATTACATCAAAACCGAAGCGCAATCCATAAACCAAGATAAAGGCCATGAACTTATTTTTAATATAGATAATCAGCTTGATATTAAAGGCGCAGAAGATGAACTACGCAGTGCGTTTTCTAATTTAGTGTTTAACGCTATACATTACACTAAAGCGGGCGGAAAAATTATTGTCACCTGGCAGCGCAAAGAAGGGTATGCGCACTTTAGTGTGAATGATAATGGTGATGGCATTGCACCAGAGCATATAAATCGTCTAACCGAGCGCTTTTACCGCGTAGATAAAGCAAGGAGCCGCACAACGGGCGGTTCAGGTTTAGGCTTAGCAATTACCAAACATGTGTTAACACGTCATGATAGTCAATTAAATATAACCAGTGAGCTTGGGAAAGGTTCGTGTTTTTCTTTCGCTTTTTCAAAGGATAAGCTTGTTAACTTGGCAAGCTAAAAACAATAAAAAGTAAAGTCATAAAAGTGTCATTTAAGGGTAATGTAACTGTCATCTACCCGCTTTACAGTAGATGACAGTTAGGAAATGGGACGAACAAATCGGAGAACCCCGCATGAAATTTAAAAACTTAGTTGCCGCAATGGGTGTGGCTGTTACAACATTAGTATCTGCGCAGGCTGTTGCTCTTGACGAGGCAATGCCTGAATATCAAAAAATTAACGGCGTTTCAGGTAACTTTTCATCTGTAGGTTCTGATACTTTAGCCAACATGATGACTTTTTGGGCAGAAGAGTACAAACGTATTTACCCAAATGTAAATATTCAAATTCAAGCGGCAGGTTCGTCTACTGCGCCACCAGCGCTTACAGAAGGCACCTCTAACATGGGCCCTATGAGCCGTAAAATGAAATCAAAAGAAATCGAAGCGTTCGAAAAACGTTACGGTTACAAGCCTACAGAAGTACGCGTAGCAATTGATGCCTTAGCAGTTTTTGTACACAAAGATAACCCAATCGAAGGCTTACGCATTGACCAAGTAGATGCTATTTTTTCATCTACACGTAAATGTGGTGCATCTGAGCAAGTTAACCGCTGGAGCGATGTTGGCCTAACGGGCGACTGGGCTGCAAAAGACATTCAATTATACGGACGTAACTCTGTATCAGGTACTTACGGTTACTTTAAAAAGAAAGCACTGTGTAAAGGTGACTTCCGTAACAACGTAAATGAGCAACCTGGTTCTGCCTCTGTTGTACAGTCAATCTCATCTTCATTAAACGCGATTGGTTACTCAGGCATTGGTTACAAAACGTCGGGTGTACGTACGGTTCCTTTATCTAAAAAAGGCACTAACTACGTAGATGCAACGCTTGATAATGTTGCTAAAGGTAAATACCCACTTTCTCGTTTCTTATACGTTTACGTGAACAAACACCCTAATAAGCCGCTTTCACCAATTGAAGCTGAGTTCTTAAAAATGGTACTTTCTAAAGACGGACAAAAAATCGTTGAAAAAGATGGTTACGTACCGCTTTCTGCAAAGTTAGTAGAAGCAGAGCTTAAAAAGTTAGGTTTATAATTTAAACCCAACTACAAAAAAAACCGCTCAATGAGCGGTTTTTTTGTGTGTAAATTTTAAAGCGTAAAAAGACTAATTTATTAAAAAGCGATTATAAATCCGTCAGCTTTTGAGCTTGTTCTTTACACTGATTGTAGCTTTCTACACATTTAGCAGAGCACACTTGCTGTTTTAAACCTTTGTCAATTGATTGCTGATCGCAACTATTTTCGCACTGATAGTTTTGTTGTGCGCATTGGTTTAACTCAGGGTTTTTCACTTGATTTTGGCAAGCTGCTAACAATGAAAATGACAGGGCGAGGGCACTCGTTTTAATAAATGTTTGCATGCTTATCCTTAACGTTGAACTGCGCTTTTGTTAAATCTCAACTTGTAAGTTGTCGATTAATCTAACATTGCCTAAAAAGGCGGCAGCTAAAATAACTAGTTGTGTATCATCAAGTGTAGCAGCTTTTAATGTATCTCGTTGAGCTATCTCAAAATAATCAGGCTTTAAGCCGGCTTGCTCTAAACTAAGCTGTGCGCTTTGCTCAAGTGCTTTGTAATCGGTATTGCCTGCTTTGAGCTGCTCAGCGCAGCTGTTTAGTGTTTTAAATAATGCGGTAGCCGTGGCTTTTTGCTCAGCAGATAAATAGCCATTTCGTGAGCTCATAGCTAAGCCAGACACTTCGCGCATGGTCGGTACACCGACAATTTCAACTGGAATAGATAAATCGCGTACCATGGTTTTAATTACTTGCAGCTGCTGAAAGTCTTTTTCGCCAAAGCAGGCATAATCAGGTTGTACTAAATTAAATAACTTAGTCACTACCGTGGCAACGCCTCTAAAGTGTCCTGGGCGCGTGCCGCCGCAATACCCCATAGATACACCCGGTACATCTACAAAGCTCTGCTCACCAAGCCCATTTGGGTAAATGGTGTCTACGCTTGGGGTGAACACTATATCTGTGTTTAAGTCGGCTAAGCCTTGTTTGTCTTCGTTTAGCGTACGCGGGTAGCTATCTAAATCTTCGTTGGCACCGAATTGCATTGGGTTAACAAAAATGCTCACAACCACCTTGTCGGCCATTGTTTTTGCCTTTTCAACTAACGAAAAATGACCCTGATGTAAATTGCCCATGGTTGGCACTAAAGCCACGCTTAAGCCAGCTTGGCGCCACGCTTTAATTTGACTACGTAATGATTTAATTTCAGTAATTGACTGCATTATTTAAACTCATGTTCGGCGCTTGGAAATGCGCCACTTTTAACGTCTGTACAATATTTTTTAACTGCATCTGGCATGTTGCCGGTTTCGAGTAAAAAGTTTTTAGAAAATTTAGGAATGTATCCTGCCGAAATACCGACTAGATCGTGCATTACCAGTATTTGGCCATCCGTTACATTACCTGCGCCAATACCGATAGTAGGGATAGTGACGGCATCGGTAATACGTTTAGCAAGCGCACTTGGGATACACTCAAGCACTAATAATTGGGCGCCTGCCGCTTCTAGGGCTTTTGCATCATCAATCATTTTTTGCGCTTTGTCGTCTTCACGGCCTTGAATTTTAAAGCCACCAAATACGTGCACTGATTGGGGCGTTAATCCTAAATGGCCACAAACAGGAATACCTTGCTGCGTTAAACTTTTAATACTGTCGTAAAGCCATTCACCGCCTTCAAGTTTTACCATATTAGCGCCTGCACGCATTAACTCTGCTGCATTTTTACAAGTGTCGCTAACGTTTGAATAGCTCATAAAGGGCATATCGGCTATAACAAAAAGCTCACGACTGCCACCGCGTACACAACGGGTATGATAGGCTATATCTTGATTGGTTACGCCTAGGGTATCGTCGCCACCTTGCAGCACCATGCCCAAAGAATCGCCAACTAAAATAACGTCCACACCGTTATCATGAAATAACTTAGCAAAACTGGCATCGTAAGCGGTTAATGCGGTGATTTTGTTATTTTCTGCTTTCATTTTATTTAAAGTAGAAACGGTTATTTTAGACATAATATCCTCGCAGGCATAAGCCTTGGTTAATTACAGAGGTAATTGTTGTAAGTCGTTGAGCGGTAAGTCTTGCGCAATGGTTTTTAATGCAATGCCGCTTGGTAAAATCAGTTCTGGGGCAAGCTCAAGTAAAGGGTAAACTACAAACTCACGTTCGCACAGGCCATAATGTGGCACAGTTAAGCGCTGGGTATTAATCACTTGCTGACCAAACAGTAAGGTGTCTATATCGAGCGTACGCGGCCCCCAACGTTCGGCTTTTCTTACCCGCCCATGTTCAAGCTCTATGGCTTGAGTTAAATCAAGTAATTGCTCAGGTTCAAGCGCGGTTTTAATACACGCTACGGCATTTACATAGTCGGGTTGATCTTGTGGGCCCATTGGTTTGCTTGCATAGTAATGCGATACACTTATAAATTCACAATGAGGCAGCTTTTTAAGCGCACAAACGGCGTTATCAAGCTGCTCTTTGGGTGAGTTTAGGTTGGCACCTAAACCCAAATATACACACTGCATGCAATTACTCGGCTGGCTTTTTAGTGGTGCGGCGGCGCGGACGTTTACGTGGTTTTGGCCCACCTTGGTGGCCTAGATTTTTTACCATTTCTTTTTGGCCATTAATATCTAGGCTCAAGTATTGTGTCCACCACTGGGCAAGCTCACTATGTTGGTGCTCACCGGCATCCACTCGTAACAATAAAAAGTCATAAGCGGCTTTAAATCGTGGCTGCTGGGTAAGTCTGTAAGCGCGTTGGCCGGCACGTTTATCTAAACGTTGCTGTATATGCCAAATGTCGCGTGCGCCTAAGGTAAAGCGTTTAGGTACTGCAATATGCTGGGCATTTTCGCTCAGTACTTTATTCATGGCTTGAGCAAAGGCATCAAAGTAAGACAGCTGTTCTTGTTGTTTAATTTTAGTTGTGCGCTCAAGCAGCGGAAACCACATTAAAGCAGCAAATATAAACGCAGGCGTTACTTTTTTATCTGCATTAATGCGTTTATCGGTGTTTTGAAACATTTGCTGAATAAACGCCGCTTCTAAGCCGTCAGGGTTTTTATCTAAAATTTTATCAAGCACCGGAAATAACGACTTAAACAAGCCGTATTGGCGTAGCATTAAATAGTTAGCTTCGGCTTTACCGTTTAAAAACAGCTTTAGAACTTCTTCAAATAAACGCGCTGGCGGTATGTTATCAAGTAGGTTGGCAAGGGCAGCAATTGGCTTTTCGCTTTTTGGCGCTATGCTCATATCAAGCTTGGTTGCAAAGCGTACCGCACGTAGCATACGTACAGGGTCTTCGCGGTAGCGTGTTTCTGGGTCGCCAATTAACTCAATTTGTTTTGCTTGTATGGCCGCTAAGCCATTGGCGTAATCGTATATACAAAAATCGTTAATAGAGTAATACAGCGCGTTGATAGAAAAATCACGGCGCTCGGCGTCTTCTTCAATGCTACCAAACACGTTATCGCGCAGTAACTGCCCGTGCTCGCTTGATTGGCTAATTTGGTTTTTGTCTTCTTGCGCTTCGTGGTGCCCGCGCATAGTGGCTACTTCTATAATTTCGCGACCAAAAACAATATGTGCTAAGCGAAAACGACGGCCAATTAGGCGGCAATTTCTAAATAGTTTTTTTACTTGCTCTGGGGTGGCATTGGTAACAACGTCAAAGTCTTTTGGTTGTTGACCTAACAATATATCGCGAATACAACCACCTACAAGGTAAGCGTCGTAACCACCGTCTTTTAAACGGTAAAGTACTTTGATTGCATTTGGGCTAAATTGTTTACGTGAAATACCATGTTCGCCGCGTGTTACAACAACCGGTTCATCACTTGTTTGAGTGCTTTGCACATCGGCATTTGGGCCGATTATTTGCCTGCAAAATTGAAAAAGCTTGGAAATAATAATCTGTCTCCTACAGAAATGATGATTGGCTGGTCATCGCAATCAAAAAGCACATAAATTAGGTATTATAGTGCGGTGCTTTGTATTTATTGTAAATAGCCTCTATTTAGGCGGCTATCATATACCAGCGCGGTATAAAAATTAAGTTGATGGACTGAAATTAAGCCGTTTTTAAGTTTTTTATTTGCTTAAATGCGTAAATTTAGTGCTGTTTGGATGCTGACCTTGCGAAATTTGAATTTCGGGTATGTTTGGCACCGCTGTTAAGCTAAATTCGTTAATAGCCCACGTAATTAATTGCTCTACAGACAAATCATTCAATTGGCTATGTACAGGTAAGTTTAAAAATTCAAACGCATCAATAAGCGCAGGTTTTGGATTGTCTGTGCTAATAGCGGGCGCATAATTTTGTTTAGAGAGTTTAAAACCAGGCTCGGCCACCACAAGGGGTAAATGTGCGTATTGGGGGATGGGCGCATTAAGCTGTTTAAATAAACTGATTTGCCTTGCTGTAGGCTCGATTAAATCGGCGCCACGTACCACACGATTAATACCTTGCTCAATGTCATCAATAACCACCACTAGTTGGTAGGCAAATAATCCGTCACTGCGCTTTATTATGTAATCTTCATGGGCTAATGCACTATTTACAGTAATATCGCCTTGAATCAAATCGTTAAAATGGCATGTAGGGTGCTGTTGGCTAAGACGAAGTGCGCCTTGCTCTGTTGATAAGTTAAGCGTTTTGCAGTGACCTTGGTAAATGCCACCCATGGCTTTTATTTGTTTGCGAGAACAGCGACAACCATACACACATTGTTGGTGGATCAGCTTGTTTGTTACCTCTTGATAAAGAGATAGGCGCTGAGTTTGATAAACAACGGATTCGTCCCAGTAAAGGCCGTAGGCTTGTAAGGTATTTAGAATATTGGTGTCGGCATTTTTCACCACGCGGGTGGTGTCTATATCTTCAATGCGCACTAACCATTTACCCTGATTTACTTTAGCATCAAGGTAGCTGCCCACAGCCGCCACAAGTGAGCCAAAGTGAAGTGGCCCAGAAGGAGACGGTGCAAATCGACCGCGATAGTCACGCTTTGGCGTGGTAACGGCTGTAGGAGACATAGTTAACTAATTTTAATTAACCGCGCCCAGCTTGTTTTTCTTTAATTTCTGCAAGGGTTTTACAGTCTACGCATAAATCTGCAGTTGGACGCGCCTCTAAACGACGAATACCAATTTCGATTCCGCATGACTCACAAAAGCCAAAATCATCTTCTTTAATTAAGATAATTGTTTTTTCAATTTTTTTGATCAGTTTACGTTCGCGGTCGCGAGTACGAAGTTCTAAAGAGAACTCTTCTTCTTGCGCAGCGCGGTCAACTGGATCAGGAAAGTTGGCAGCTTCGTCTTGCATATGCGATTTTGTGCGGTCAACTTCATTACGTAAGTCGTTACGCCACGCTTCTAAAATCGCTTTAAAATGAGCACGTTGTGCTTCATTCATATACTCTTCGCCCGGCTTTTCTTGGTATGGTTCTAAACCGGCTTGAGCCAATAAACCATGTCTTTGTTGGTCTGGCATAACTCTCTCCTAAATCCTTAATTTAATGCCTCAGCATTAGCCGGCGGTATAAATAGCAGAATCTTATACCCTAGGCAAATTTATTTTTTAATTAATCGAATTAGCTTTAACCAGTGTGTTGACTAAAAAGGCTCATATTTTAATTTTGATGCTTTATTAATCGTTATTTCGGTATTTAAACTTGCCTAGTTATATGGGCATAAAGTTTAAAAGCAAGTTAAATTTTTTATTTAAAGGCCACTTTCTCACTAAGCGTTACTTCACTTGGCGAAATAGATGCCTTATAAGCGTATACCTCCACACCTTTTTTAATCGCGTGGTTTAATAAGTCGCTGTATTTTTTATCTATGTGGCTTGCTGCACTCACCGTATTAATACCTTGGTGCAAAACAGCGAACAGTAATACTGCGCGGTGGCCTTGTTCGATCATTTCTATTAATTCGCGAATGTGTTTTTGCCCACGCACGGTTTGCGCATCCGGAAAGTAGCCTTGCCCACTATGTGGCGCGCTTTCACTTAACAAAGTGACTGACTTTACCTCTACATAGCAAGCGGGTTTATTGTCGCCGGTGAGTAAAAAGTCGATACGGCTGTTTTCGCTGCCGTATTTTACTTCACTTTGAAGCTGCTCATAGCCGTTAAGCTCTGTAATAACCTGGTTGTTGATAGCCTCTTCGACCACTTTATTTGCCACGGCGGTATTAACACATATTAGCTGCGAGAGGGTGTTTTGAGTGAGCTCTAACGACTGAGGGTATTTTCGTTTACTGTTATCGCTGGTTGAATAATAAGCGCTAAAGCCAGGCTCTGCGCAACCTGTCATTTTACCGGTGTTGGCGCAGTGGGCGGTAAATTCAGTTCCATCGTTAAGTTGGAGGTCGGCTAAAAAGCGTTTATAGCGTTTTAATAACGTGGCGGGCTGTAAAGCTGGGGTGTATTTCATTTAAATTCCAATGCTAAACGCTGCAGATGCGTTGGTTTATGTTATTTATCTCAAGCTGTTGGGAACTTGTACTCACTATAGTAAACTCGGTGGCACATTTAAGTGTAAGGGTATTCTAACATGAGTGAAAAATTTGTTGTTCAACTAAGCGAGCAAGCAGCACCAAGCCATTGGGGCGAAAACGCGGCGTTGTCTTTTAACGAGCAAGGCGCAACGGTTCATTTATCTGAGCAAGAAACATTAAAAAATGTTCAAAAAGCGGCGCGAACAATTGCAAGCCAAGGTGTTAAACAGGTTGAGCTTGCGGGCGATACATGGTGCACAGAAAGCCAATGGGCTTTTTACCAAGGGTTTGTAACACCTAAATCATTACATGGTGTTGAATTTGTTGGTAACGCACAATCAGATCTAAACGAGCTGGCGCATTTAAAAGCCTCAGCTACGTGGGCACGAGAAATGGTAAACGGCACAGCCGATGACATTTACCCTGAAAGCCTTGCTGAAAAAGCCGCCGAATTTATTCAATCGTTAGCGCCTGAACACGTAAGCTACCAAATTATTAAAGGCGATGCGTTATTAGAGCAACAGTGGATTGGTATTCATGCTGTGGGCCGTGGCTCTGAGCGTCCACCTGTTTTACTTGAGCTTGATTACAACCCTACAGGCGATGAAAACGCACCGGTAAGTGCAGCACTTGTAGGTAAAGGTATTACGTTTGACTCTGGCGGTTACTCAATTAAATCTAGCGAAGGTATGCTAGGAATGAAGTGCGACATGGGTGGCGCGGCAACGGTAACAGCGGGTTTAGCACTGGCTATTAACCGCGGTATAGAAAAACGCATTAAGCTGTTTTTATGCTGTGCAGAGAACTTAATTTCGGGCCACGCTTACAAACTAGGTGATATTTTAACCTACAAAAATGGCACAACCGTTGAAATTGTAAACACCGATGCTGAAGGGCGTTTAGTGCTTGCCGATGGTCTAATGGCTGCAGGCGAAACTGGCGCAGAGCTAATTATCGATGCGGCAACACTAACCGGTGCTGCACTCGTTGCTGTAGGGCAAGAGTACAACGCATTATTTGCCCTTGATAAAGAGCTGGTACGCGAAGTAGAAGACTTTGCATCGCAAGAAATGGAAGCTGCATGGCCTCTTCCGCTTGAAAAATGGCACCAGCAAAACTGCCCATCTCCATATGCTGATACGGCAAATAGCCGCGCTCAAAAAGGTGGCGGTTACGGCGGCGCATCAAATGCAGCAGGCTTTTTATCTCGCTTTGTACCAAATGATGGTAAAGGTTGGGTACACATTGATTTAGCTGCAGCATTTAATATGGGTAGCACTAGCCAATGGGCTGCAGGTGCAACTACGCAAGGTATGCGCACAGTGGCACGTACATTGTTAGAAAAAGCTTAATAGTACGTAACTAGGCGTTTAATACATAAAATAGGCACCAATTGGTGCCTATTTTGCTATTTGCAGGCAAGCAATTTATTTTTATTTACGGTAAAATCCTTCGCCAATACCTGTTTGGGTGTTTAATTATTGGCTAAAGTGCCTACACTCAAATGTTATACTCACCACTGGGGTTCTAAACTATGTCAGATAAGTGCTACATCACAGCTCAACAGCTACTTGAAGATTCATTCCGCGTAGCGGCACAAGTTTATAAAGATGGCTTTCGTCCAGACTTTATAATTGGTATTTGGCGAGGTGGTGCACCTATTGGTATTGCTGTGCAAGAATACTACGATTACAAAGGCATTGAAACTGATCACATTGCGGTGCGTACGTCGTCTTATTACGGTATTGGCAAGCAATCTAAAGAAATAAAAGTACACGGCCTACACTACATTGTAGAAAACGCTAATGCAGGTGACTCACTGCTTATTGTTGATGATGTGTTTGATTCTGGCCGCAGTATATTTGCACTAAAAGAAAAGCTTTCTGAGCTTATGCGCTTAAACTTACCACGCGATATTCGTGTGGCATGTCCGTACTATAAGCCTAAAAACTCAAAAGTAGAGATGGTGCCAGATTACTTTATTCATGAGTCAGAAGAGTGGTTAGTGTTCCCGCATGAGTTATCGGGTTTAACGCCAGATGAAATAATTGAAGGTAAATCTGATTTAGTAAATATCCAAGATATTTTATTAGATAAGTAATTGCCAAAGCGTTAAGTAGGGGTTTATTTGCGCGGGGGCGTGTTTGTGTACTCGTTTTAAATAAATTATTGCTATAGCGCAGTGCTAATAAATACCACAAAAACTAAAAAAGGCCATTACGGCCTTTTTTTGTGTCTATGAATTTTTACAGCTGCGCAAAACTGTCTACGTAATCACTTAAACTTTGCGTATCGACCGCTTTTAGCCCATGGGAGCTGCGCTGCACTAAGCCTTTTTCAACAAGCTCGGTAACTACGCGACGATAAGCTCGCTCAGTGGTTGCAAAGCGCTCTGCTTCGGCGTTAACGGTTGGGTATGCACGCAGTAACGTTGGGTTATTGTTCTCGGCTCGTAGTAAGCAGTCTTTAGCTATGTTGTAGCTTAAAGGCAGCAGTAACTTATCTAAATTAATTTTTTGGTTTTCTTGAAACTTAGCCGCAATGGTTTGCGCGGTATATAAGCTCAGCTCTGGCTTTTCGAGTAGTAATGCTCGCCAGTGGCGAAGCTCTATTAAATTATAGGTTACATCGCTAAAACAGGTGACCGTATAAATACATGGGTTATTGTTTAGTGCTTCTATTTCACCAATTAGGGTGTTGTTGCAATCTAATTGGCCTAATAATAGGCGGCGTCCGTTACCTACATCATAACTAAATGAAATAGTACCGCTGCGCACCAGCACAAGTTTACTAAGTGGTTGATCTTGGTGGATCAGCACTTCTTTTTTTGATTGTTGATAGCTACTCCCTGCAAAAGTGAGTAATTGTTCAACAAGGTAACTAGAAAAATGGTATTGAAACATCAATATGCTCTTCGGACAATTGTCCTATTTATTACACCTTAATGACGATATTATTAAGGCTCTAAGAATTTACGCTAACTTGCTACTGTATTTAGCCTTGCTAAGTACGTAATACCTTCATTTCCCGTGTAATGATTTAGGAAGCTATTGGCTACAACCAATATACTTTTTAAGGTTTTTTAAGCAAGTTAGTTTTTTATTTTATACCAATCAGCCTAATTAAGTGATCAATTTTAAGGCTAGGAAAACGTGTTGATAGCTAGGCAAAAAATCGCTATTTAGTCGTTCTCGGCAATTGCTCCTGTATTGCTCTACCTTCTGCATCCATGCAGTCGTAAATGAGCATTTTTTAACGCAGGTAGCGACACGTTTAGCCCCACAAAATGATTGAGTATTATTGCGAATTGGTATTAAACGTTGTAACACTGACAAGTGCCACACGTTAGCATTGGCGTAATGCTAACCTAAAGGGTAGGAGAGAACAATTGAGTTGGGAATATTTAGGTTATATTGCATCAGCTTTCTTGGTTGCATCGTTAACAATGACCGATGTAGTAAAACTGCGTTGGTATAATATGTTTGGTTGTATTGTATTTACTATTTACGGTGTGGCTATTGGTGCAGTGCCTGTTGCGTTTACTAATGGCTTATTAGCGCTGGTAAATATGTACCATATTATAAAGCTCTACCGACAGCCTAAAGTCAAAGAAGCGTGAAGCTAAAAATTCAAAAAAAGGGTTAACATTTAAGTTAACCCTTTTTTGTTTTAAAGCACCGCGTCTAAAACAATGCCATCAGTTCTACGAGTTGGATAAAGTGACTCAACAACAAAGCTTGGGATAAATCCTTTAGCCGATGAGACCACTACTTTAGACTTTGCCCCAATAATACGAGCGTTAACTATTACACCACGATTCGTGTAAGTTAGAGTGCCTGATAAAGTGTATTCAATATGCGGGTAACCTTTAATTTCTTTACCATTACGACTAAACGAGAAATCACCTAACGGGGTTACATGCACAGCGCCTGTGTGTTTGTAATCAACTACCGATAAGCCAAACTCCTGCATTTCAGTAATAAAGCTTTCAGCCAAGTGATTACCAAATATATTTGTGGTTTGTAAATTGTCATCTAAGTTCACA
This sequence comes from Pseudoalteromonas sp. Angola-4, assembly GCF_028599265.1. Lineage (NCBI taxonomy): Bacteria > Pseudomonadati > Pseudomonadota > Gammaproteobacteria > Alteromonadales > Pseudoalteromonadaceae > Pseudoalteromonas > Pseudoalteromonas sp. Angola-4. Next base: position 49,377 of record NZ_JAQREK010000019.1, read on the forward strand.
AACGAAGTAATTGCAACAGGCGTTCCACTGTTGATGTAGTTCATATTTTCAATCAGCTTCATTGCTAATTGTTCTGTATAGTTACTTAATAATTTACTGCTGTTAATAGGGCGGTAGTTATTTTCTGGGAACTGCCAGTTATTTACGCGTGGCTGATGAACGTCTGTGTAACGATTATGGCTATTGTGATGGCCAATATTATTATGCGAAGCGTGGCCGTTATAAACTGGGTGAGTAGAGCATGCACTAAGTGATAAAGTAAAAAGAGCCGATAAAGTAAGAGATAGTTTTTTTGAAAACATGTTTTCTTCCTGAAACATAAGAGATTTTTTAAATTCCCTCACTTATCGACACACTTTTTAATTACTTTAGTAAATATCCATAATTACTTTGTTTATTTTTAAGTTTGTATGCTTTATAGGCTATTCTTTTTTAAAGCGTAATTCTCCAGCTACCCAAGTCTGTAAAACCTGTGTTTTATAAATCTCATCGACAGGGGCTTTAAAATAGTCTTTGTCTATTAAAATAAAGTCTGCCCATTTTCCGTTTTCTAAGCTGCCTATTTTAAACTCTTGGTGTGCTGCATACGCGCCGCCGAGGGTAAACGCTCTTAGGGCTTGTTCGCGGCTTAGCACTTCGCTTGCGCGCCAGCCGTTCTCAGGCAGCATATTATGATCCATACGGGTAATGGCTGAATACAAGCCATCAAAAGGGTTTGCCAGCTCTACTGGGTAGTCAGAGCCTGCTGCAATCACAGAGCCTTGCTTTAAAAATGTTTGCCATGCATATGCACCTTGTAATTGGTTATCGGTCAAGCGCTGCTGAGCCATATGCATATCTGAGGTGGCATGCACAGGCTGCATAGATGGAATGATTTTAAGTGCTTTAAAGCGCGGAATGTCATCAGGGGTGACTATTTGCGCGTGTTCAATGCGGTTACGCAGTAACATACCGCCCGTTTGCTTAAACACGTTTTGATACGCATCAAGTACCACTTTATTTGCCTTATCACCAATTGCATGAGTGTTGGCGCTAAAGCCATTTTTGAAGCTTAAAGTAAATAATTCTTCAAGCTTGGCTTGGGTTTCTAGCATCAGACCGTGGTGGTTTTTTCTATCTGCGTAGTCATCAATTAGCGCAGCCCCGCGCGAGCCTAATGCACCATCGGCATATACTTTTACACTGCGGATAGACATAAACGATGCTGCATCTTGATAGCGCCCAGCCTTAAGCATGTGCTTTAAATCGGGGCTAGCAGCACTTAGCATGGCGACTATTCTTAGTGGCAAATTACCTTGCTCGCTGCGCTCTTTGTAAACTTCCCAGGTGGTTTTATCGATACCGGCATCGTGAGTAGAGGTAATGCCTAAGCTTAATAAGTGCTCGCCTGCGGCATCTAACGAGTCGCTTATAGCTTGTTTTGAAGGAGCGCTCATATGCTGGGTAATTAACGACTCGGCCTTATCAACAAAAATACCAGTTGGATTCCCAAATTCATCTTTAATGATCTCGCCGCCGTCAGGGGCTTGAGTGGCTGCGGTAATACCGGCCAGCTCTAAGGCTTTGCTGTTAACCCAAATTGCATGGCTGTCAACGCGCGAAAGTACCACTGGACGGTCATTGACTACTTTGTCTAAGTCTTGGGCGGTAGGAAAGCGCGTGTCGCTCCACAGCTCTTGGTTCCAGCCTCGCCCTAGTATCCAGCCTTGTTTATTTTTCGCAAATTGTTCTAGCTTTGTGGTTATTTCAGCGACCGATTTAGCGCCGCGTACATCAAGTTGCGATAAGTTATCGCCAAGGCCAATTACATGCCCGTGAGCGTCAATCAACCCTGGCAGTAACGTATTACCTTTGGCATCAATAAGTTTGGCATCAGGAAAAGTGTTTTTAAGCGTATCATCTCCAGTTTTAACAACTTTACCGTTTTTAATCACTAAGGTAGAAAACGTTTGAATACCACCTTGGTATAAGGGAGTGTAACCATTAGCGTTGTAAATGACCTGCGTTTGCGCAATCGCAGTGCTGCTTACAAATAAGCCGGCAAGCAGTAGTGGGTTAAATAGTTTTTTGAGTTGCATAAGTTGGTTATTTTTTATTGTTAGTAAAATAACACTAGCAAACTCACTTTTAGAATACCAATATGTTGAGGTAGATAGCTTAAAAGCGTAAGGACTGTTAAAAATTTAGCGCTTACGCTTATCAAAAAGAGTTACTTACTGGCGTATATGCCATATTCCGAAAGGGTAAGTCTGCCGTCTTTATCTTTATCATAACTTGAAAAACGCGACCAAAGGGCGGGGTCAATGGCGGTTTCTGAACGGGTTAAAAAGCCATCGTGATTACGGTCAAACTTTTCAAATTTATCGGCAACTTCTGTACTTTGGCCAAGGCTTACATCGCTAAAAAGGCCCAGCGCAACAAGCGCTAAATAGCTTACAGTCTTCATACTTATACTCAGTAAAGGTTATTGGTTAAATAGTCTTTAAACTCAAGAAGCGAGATTTGTTTGTCTTGGTTTTTATCCCAGCGAGTAAAGGTGCTGAGTAGCTGAGGCTGTGGCTCTAATTCGTCTTCTGTTAAGAAGCCGCTTTTATTGGCATCAAGGTGATCAAAACGTTGTTTAACATCTAACGCAACAGCATTAAAGCTGATCATAGTAATAGCGATAACACTAAAAAAAACACACTTCATGGTTTTCCTTCCAACATACAGTGTTTGTAGATTAATAAAAAAAGCACTTGCCATAATTTAACTTCCCAACATTAAATCCGTTTACACATTCCCTCAGGGATTATGGCAAATGCTTTTGGAACCTACCTTACTAGGTAAAAGCTTAAGTAAAACTTAATTAACTTCAGCTGTGGATAATAAATCTATTTTAAGCAGCCCGTTTAGCGCTAACTGATTAAAATTTCTAGCCAGAGAAAAAGACTTAAACATCGTTACTATTGAGTTTGTTATTAAAGCGCTTAATCAAAATTAAGGTTTAAAATTTTGAAACTCTTCTTTAGAAATTTTCTTGTCTTGGTTTTCGTCTAAATCGGCAAATTGCCTCATTACTTCTTTATCTTGTTTGGCTTCTGCAAGCGATACTGCTCCATCCATATCTTTGTCTAAATGAGCAAAGCGAATGTTGACAGAAGAGGCTAAAGCCGTGGCGCTAATGGCTAAAAACATTAATGCAAATGCTGCGATAAGTTGTTTCATAATCATGTTCCCTAATTAAATGAATTTACTGAATAAACTTTTTGAATTCACTTAGCGACAACTGGCCATCTTGGTTAGTGTCTATTTGTGAAAAGTTTTCGTGTAGTACGGCATCTTCACCCGCTTCTGATTCGCTAAGTGTGCCGTTACTGTCTTTATCTAGCTCATTAAATGTAGCTTGAACGTCCATAGCTATTGCATCTGTGCCCATAAACCCAAAAGCCAGCATGGGTAAAATTACTAAAAAGCGGTTGTTCATTTAATTTCCTTATTGATTAAAGTTGCACTCACTATTACAAAAATGATGCCATTTTAAATAAATATTTAAAATCAATGGTTTATATTTTTTATGGGGCGCTGGTCGGAATTTTTTACTTAAATGTGTGTTATTTTTGCAACAGGCGGTACGTGCTATTAGTCGTTAATATAGTTATCAATAGCTTAGCGTGTTGCTAAATAGCAACAAGTGGATATATTGGGTTAAATATAGAAGTTGATTCAGCGAGAGTATAAGGTAAGTAACTAAAATAGGGCGCTTAAAATAATAAAAGGAAATGATAATGCCTGTAACGTTGGCTAAAAAGTATCGTGCAATGCTTAATTGGCGGCCTAACTTAATAGGTCAGTTTATAATTAGTATGCTGCTGTCGTTACTGCCGCTTAGTTTGGTGGTTATTGTTTTTTTAAATGCGTTAAACAAACAGCTTGCTGTTACCCAGCTCATCGTCAGTAATAATTACCAAGTTACTAAGTCGTTTAATTTTTTAAAGCAAGAGCTTAATAGTCTAGAGCGGGCAACGCGACAAAACTGGGTGTTAAAAAGCGAGTCGCTCGACACGTTAATAAACGAAAAATGGCAATCCTCCTTACAAACAATCGACACGCTCAGCCAAGCCAGTGCCACACAGCAATACACTATGCAGTGGCGTCGCTTAGCAACAACATTGCGTAGTACTCATCAAGCTTTAATTGAAAATAACCAACAAGATGCTGCATTGTTTGTGCCTATTAGCGATTTAGTGGCTGAGCTTACGGTGTGGTTGCGCGATACGAATGCAGCGCAAATACAAAACAACCAAAGTGAATTAAGTACTTTACAAAGCTCGTTTATCAACTGGTTAGTGGCGCTTATTCCGCTTACTTTACTAGTGGGCGGGGGCTTTTTATGGCGCATAAGTAAGCGCTTAAAAGGGCTTACGTCGGTAATAGATAAACTAGGGCAAGGCCACCGGCAGCAAAAAATTGCAGTGCAAGGCTCAAGTGAGCTGGTGGAATTAGGCGAAAAACTACAATGGGTACAAGAGCAGTTACATATGCTTGAGCAACAAAAAGATACCTTTTTACGCCATGTAACCCACGAGCTTAAAACGCCGTTGGCTTCAATGGTCGAGGGCACCGATTTACTTAGCGATGAAATAGTCGGCCCCATTACAAAAGAGCAGCAAGCCGTACTTGAGCTTATTAGCCAATCTATGGTGCGTCTGCGCACTATGATTGACAGCCTACTTAGTTATAACGCTATCAGAACCAGTAAAGACAGTGTTAGCGAAGTCGAATTTGGCAATTTAATAAATAAAATAAACAGCCATTTTGAGCACCGCTTAACGGCTAAGCAGCAACGCTTAAATTGGCACAACAGCATAACAAAACAGCCACTTGCATTACCCGCAGAGCTGATAGAAATGACCCTCATTCAGCTCATTTCTAATGCGTTAAAATTTTCAAATACAGGGCAAAGTGTTGATGTAACCTTAGCACTTGAGCAAAAGCTACTAACAATACAAGTGCGCGACGAAGGCTGTGGTATTAAAGAGCAAGAAAAAACCCAGATATTCAGCGCATTTTACCAAGGCAAGCATAATAAAGATGTTACGCTGCAAGGCAGTGGCTTAGGTTTAACCATAGTAAAAGAGTCGGTTGAGCAGTTACAAGGCCAGCTTAGTGTTGAGCATAACCAGCCCCAAGGCTGCTTATTTACAATAAAAATACCTTTAATTAATCAAGGAGTTTAATAGCATGCGTACGCGTTTAATAGCTATTTTATGTGTGCTCAGTAGTACGGTTGTTTTAGCTGGGTGTGAAACAAATAACACACAAACAGCAGCAGTGTCGCAGGAGGTTGAGCCTGCAAAAAATACGGTGCCAAATCCTAAAAAGCGCCCTAAAAGTGACCCCGTTTACCCCAGCGCAGAACGTGTTGTTGCATGGCATGCTAATCAATGTGGCGGTTTTAAAGTAAAGCCAAGCCTACATACTTATTTAGGTGAAAAAGAGCTAAAACGTTTTTTTAAATTCATGTGTGTTAACACCTCAAGTGCACCAGAGGAGGTAATGACACGATTACAAAAACTCGATTTAGCCTACTTTTGGCCTGAGCCAATAAAACAATATTTATGGCTTCAAAAGCAACATGTTACTCGGCAAATAAATGCCCTAAAAGAGCAGCAGGCGTTAAATGACAAAATGCAGCAAACGTTATCGTCTTTAGCCACCATAGAGCAGCAGCTGTTACTACGCGAAGACACTAAGGAGCAGTAATTATGGCAACACACACACCACAAGGTGCAAAAGTATTACTCGTTGATGACGATGCAAGTTTACTTAAATTACTCGCGCTAAGAATCGAGTCTAAAGGGTATGAAGTAACAACCTGCGAAAGCGGCATACTTGCATTACAAATTCTTAAAAACCAAGTGTTTGATGCAGTTATAACAGACCTGCGTATGGACGAAATGGACGGCATGGCCTTACATCGCCAATTACAAAGCCGCTACCCAGCGCTGCCGGTTATAATGATGACTGCGCATGGCTCTATACCCGATGCGGTGGAGGCGACAAAACAAGGTATTTTTGCGTTTATCACAAAACCGGTAGATAAAGACGAGCTGTTTGACAGCCTAGCCAAAGCCATTGAAATACATGGCGTAAACGCAGAAGAATCGCCCCAAAAAAGCAATATAGTAACGCGCAGTGGCGCTATGTTGCACCTCCTTGAGCAAGTAAAGTTACTAGGGCCAACCCAAGTAAATGTGCTTATTTCAGGCGCCAGCGGCACCGGTAAGGAGCTGCTGGCTCAGGCGATTCATCAACACAGCCATGTAAGTGAAGGGCCTTTTGTGGCTATTAACTGTGGCGCAGTGCCGGGGGAGCTTTTAGAGTCAGAATTATTTGGCCATAAAAAAGGCGCCTTTACAGGGGCGGTGAAAGATCACCAAGGTTTGTTTCAGCAAGCTCAAGGCGGCACCTTATTTCTAGATGAAATTGGCGATATGCCGCTTAATTTACAAGTTAAGTTACTGCGTGTACTGCAAGAAAAAACCATACGCCCGGTGGGCTTTCAAGAAGAAATTCCTATTGATGTGCGCATTGTATCGGCCACTCACAAAAATTTACCCGATGCGATTAGCAATCAACAATTTAGGGAAGATTTATACTACCGCCTAAATGTTGTTAATTTAAAATTACCGCCGCTGTGTGAGCGCCGAGAAGACATAAGCCTGCTTGCCCAGCACTTTAGCGCAAGTATTGCTAAACGTATGAACCAAAAAGAAAAGCGCTTTGCAAACGATGCCATGCATGCACTAGTACGTTACGACTGGCCTGGGAATATACGCCAGTTACAAAATGTTGTAGAGCAAGTGGTCGCATTGAGCGCCAGCGAGGTAATTTCTGCACACTTAGTGTTAAACGCACTTAACTCAAACCAAGCCAGTGCAGAGCCGCTTTCTCTAAATGATGCCAAAAAAGAGTTTGAGCGCGATTATGTAATAAACACCCTAAAAATGGCCGGTGGTAACGTAGCTGAAGGTGCAAAGCTTGCCAAACGTAATCGTTCGGATTTTTATAAGTTAATAAAAAAACACAATATTGATGTCGATAATTTAGTGTAATTTAAGAGTAAGGTTATTAAATGCAGTTATTTATGGTGTATCTAGGCGGGCGAATTCAAGGCTGCCACATAGAAATGCACGATATTCGCTTTGTCGTAGGGCAAAGCATTGAGCAAACCTACTCAAAGCTAAAAAGCCAATGGGTGGGCGATAAAAACAATGTGCATATGGACAGCTACATGGCAATTAACCATATCGACGGTTATAAAGTAGAAGTGGTTGATACCTACGTTGAGCAAAATAAGCAGCTGTATTTTGTTAATTTAGGCGCTTACAGAAGCGACTCTATGGCTGAGCAACACGACTTTGCATTGTATGTTGCCAGTAGTGCTGCAGAGGCCAAGCAGCGCGCTAAAAGCGATTTGCTTGCAGGCCTTAGCCATATTCATAAAGATGATTTACATGATGTAGATGACTGCTTTGCTATAGACCTGCTCGACAGCCAATTAAATATTAAGCTTACGCCAAGTGGGCATACTCAACCAATAAAACCAGATTGGTTTGGGTATTATATTCTTTAACAGTAAAATTAAGAGTCTTGCTCGCTTTGCTCATTGGCTTCGCTTTTAGCTGCCATTTTAAATGCCACAATAACTAGGCCAAACATCGCAAAGGGCAGCGCTGCCAACATGTATTCAACCATGTTGCTATCTTGAAAGTTAGCCTGTAGTAAAAAGTGACCCGCCACACACATTACAATAACCACAAGTAATATAGGCAGTAGCATAAGTTCTTTTTTTGATGAATGATTTTTCATTGAGTATAAGGCTATGGCTTAAAATAAAGCGCTATTGTAATGAGCTTACTTAAGCTTGGCAAACTATGGTGATTTTAATGGTATGATCGACATCAAATAACCACCCAGTGTGATTAGGATAAACAGTGAAACACAACCTTAAGCAAGTTTACCTTGTTGGTGGCGCGGTACGCGACCAGCTACTTAATATAGCATCAAAAGATAACGACTATGTTGTTATAGGCGAAACACCCCAAACTATGGAGTCGCTTGGTTTTGTGCCTATAGGAAGTGATTTTCCGGTTTATTTACACCCAAAAACAAAAGAAGAATACGCCTTGGGCCGCACTGAGCGAAAAAGCGGTAAAGGCTATACCGGCTTTGTGGTAGATGCCAGCCCTAATGTCACCCTTGAAGAAGATTTAGCACGGCGCGATTTAACCATAAACTCAATGGCACTTGATGAAAACGGCACCGTTATTGACCCTTTTAATGGCCAAAGCGATTTACACAATAAAATACTGCGCCACACCACAGAAGCCTTTGTAGAGGACCCGGTAAGGGTATTACGCATAGCGCGTTTTTTAGCACGCTATGGAAGTGAATGGCGTATTCACCCAAGTACTTATGCATTAATGCGTGAGCTTAAAAACAAAGGTGAGCTTAATCATTTAGTGCCCGAGCGCGTATGGCTCGAAACCGAAAAAGCACTGGGTGAAAAACACCCTGAACTGTATTTTCAAGCACTACATGGCTTAGGTATTTTCCCAGAAATAGAGAGTATGCAAGGGGTGCCGCAACCTGCAAACCACCACCCTGAAGGTGATGTATTTGTTCATACTATGTTGGTACTTAGGCGCGCTGCCGATTTAAACTTTAATTTAGAAACACGGTTTGCGGCACTCACTCATGATTTTGGTAAGGCCTTGAGCTTTAAAAAACGCGGTAATTTACGCGGCCATGAACGCGAAGGGGTAGCCGTAGTAGAAAAGTTTTGTGAGCGTTTAAAAGTGCCTAATCGTTTTCGTGATATTGGCGTACTCACCAGCGATAATCACACCTTATGCCATACGCTGGAGCAATTAAGGCCACAAACGATTCATAAATTAATCGTCACTAATTTAAATGCTTTAGTGCACCCTGAGCGATTTATTGCGTTTACCCAAGCATGCCAATGTGATGCGCAAGGGCGCGGAGAAGCGCTCGTAAATAAGCCCTATCCGCAAGGGGCTAAGCTGCGTGCAATTTTTAATGAATTACAAAAAATGGATAAAAAGCAGGTAGTGCAAACTGCACTTAAAAATGGCAAAAAAGGCCCAGAAATAGGCGAAGAGGTAAAACTGGCAGAAATAAACTGCATTAAAGCGTTTTTACAAAACGAGCAAGCAACGCAATAGGCAATACCCTAGCTGAGGTATTCAGACACGCCTTCGTTTTTAACTTGTTCTGGCTGTCGTAAGTTTTTATATGTAGAGGTGGCAGGCTCTGAAGGTAAGCTAGGTGCTTGTTCTTGGGGCCTGTATAGATCAAAAATAAATTCGATCTCTTCACGCTCAAGTGGGTTGTTCATGATCTATTCTCCTTAATTAGCGTTCAGGGTATGGCCGTTTGACTGAATTAAAAGTGAATAGTTACATTTTAAGTTGTAGTAATTTGTAATCGATGTGCAAAAAATAAGGGCGGCTCAGCAGGGCGCCACTTTATGCACAGCCTAGCTTTGTAAAGGCAGGGTTACTTTAAACACCACGCCATTACCGCACTCGTTGTTTTGCGCAGTGACACTGCCTTTATGGTAATCACACACCAGCCTTACAATATAAAGCCCCAAGCCTAAGTGCGGTTGTTGCTGCATCTGCTGGCTGCGTACCGACACCATAGAATCAAAAATATGCTCAGTTAGCCCTTCAGGCAGGGCGGGGCCTGTATTACTCACTGTTAATATTGCTTTATTTTCGCTCTGCTTAAGACCTACATTAATAGCTGTATTTGCTTCACTAAATTCCAGCGCATTATTAATAAGCTTATCAAGTAGCTGAGCTATAAATTCGGGAGCACCTTGCATAGGTAAAGGGCTTTGGCATACATCAAGGTCAAATAACTGCTCAGGGTAAGTGAGCTGGTAGCCTTGCATACAGCCATTAATTACTTTTTGTAAATCAAACGGCTCGCTCTCGTTGCTTTGAATGCTTTGTTCAAGGCGCGTGGCTTCGCTCATGGTGGTTATTATTTTACCTAAGCGCTCAACCCCTTCACTAGCTCGCTCTAGGTATTTTTGGCTAAGCTCATTTTGCTCCAAGCTTTGTAGGTTTTCTAAAGAAGAGCGAACCACAGCCACCGGTGTACGTAGCTCATGAGATAACCGCGATGACATATTTTCTAAATAATTCGTGTACCCGCCTAAGCGGCCAACTATATTGGCAAAACTTCGTGAAAGGTCGCCTATTTCATCGTTTGAGTCGCTGTAATTAATACTGCCGGTAATACGCCCTTGGGCATCAATAGCTTGCTCTGCGGTGTCGCGCAGTCGCCTAATGCGGCTCGAAATACGCGAGGCAAAAAAGAACAACGTAACGGTGCCAATTAGCATCACCGCTAAAATAACGTTAAAAAGCTTTTCGAGCGATTTATTACGCAGGGTGCGTACACCGTTAGTGGTTTCCTCGGCGATTACTGCGCCAATCACTTTATCTTCTATCCAAATAGGGTAAGCCGCCGATAAAATAACGGCTTTACTGTCGGGCGTTAACCGCCAAGACGACGCTGGTTGCCCCTTCAGTGCCTTAGCTAAATGCGTGCCTTGCATTGAGGCAACATCGTGCAGGGTATCTAAAAATTCGTTTTCTGGGCGAGTTAAAATTTTATAATAAAGCGGGTGCAAATACGTTTGCTCAAAGCGTTGCCAGGCATTTTTAGGCGGCTGGTTTTTAAGGCCGTCGGCCCATACGCCATCGGCATTTTGAATTGTGCCCGACTGCGCTAATACACGATGATGATTATCAACCACCCAAATACGGCTACCACTGTGACCCATACCTTTTAAAATTCGGTTAATTTCTGGTGAGGGCACCAATACCGAGCCTAAATCGCTTGGGTTATTTAAATTAGAGGTCGACATTGTTTTAAAATCGAGCGGCGCTTTTTTTGTGTCAATATCGACCACGGCAAAGCCTAGCTTGTTACCAAGCATATTTATAGGAAAGCGCAGCTCTACGTTATATCCCGATTCAGTGCGTATAAAATAGCCCTGAATTTTTGTAAACGGTGTTTTGGTATTAGCATCAAACGCATTTACCCAGCCATCTTGGCGTGGGGCAATAATGTACGTATTAAAATCTCCGTAGGGGCTTTTTAGGCCAATTATTAAATGGTCGTTATTAGTAATGCTTAAACTATTTTTAGCACGATATACAAGGTGATCGTCAGTTACTTTAAACACGGCATATAAATAGTTATCAAACTTGCCAACCATATGATCAAACGATAAATCCTCAGCTTTATGCTCCTTGTCTGCTTTTTGTAAATAGCGTTTATCGTAATGCCAAAAGAGTGGTTGATAGCTTTGCCAGTCGCTCAGTTTGCCATCGAGTTGAATGGCATTTTTAAGATTGTACGCATATAAGTCGCGCCCTTTTACTACCTGGTCTAAAAAGTTGGTTTGCTCATCAAAAAGGGCTGGGCGCTCATGCAGGGCGGTAGCGAGCGCGCGAGTGGTGCCTACGAGGGTTTTTTCTTGGCCTTGGCGTAAAAACTTTTCCATTTCCCACACGTACTCGTAGCCAAGCCAAGGCAGTAAAAACAAAAAACACGACAGTAATATAAATTTACTGCGCAGGCCAAATCGTAACATTAGCGTTGTTCCCACCTGTAGCCCATGCCGTACACCGTATCTATGCAGTCAAAGTTGTTATCAAGGGCGATAAACTTTTTACGAATGCGTTTTACATGCGAGGTGATAGTGCTGTCGTCTACGTAAATTTTTGCATCGCTCATTAAATCGTTACGGCTTTTTACATGGCCTGGGCGCTGCGCAAGTGAGTGCAACATCCAAAATTCGGTCACGGTTAAATCAACCAATTGCTGCTGCCAAAATACTTGCATGCGCTGAGTGTCGAGCGTTAACTGGCCGCGTGTAATTAATGCATTGGCATCGGCGGGCTGCTCAAGCGCTTCCATGCGTCTAAATAGCGCGCCTATTCTGGCAGCCAAGTGGGCTAAACTAATATCTTTTGTTAGGTAGTCATCGGCGCCCATACGCAGGCCACACACAGTATCTATTTCGCTATCGCGGGCGGTTAAAAAAATAATAGGCAGTGTTTTAGAAAGCGTACGCAAGGTTTGGCAAAGCAAAAAACCGCCGTCTATTTCGTGACCTAAACCAATATCAACAATGGCTAAATCGGGTAGGGCGTCTTTAAATGCAATCTCTGCGCTGACGCGGTTAGCAAAACCACTTACCTGATAACCTTGGGCGCTAAGCATTTCAATATAGTTTTCGCGGATGGCGGTTTCATCTTCAATGATGGCTATTTTTTTCATTCTACTCACCCTTATTTATTTAAAACGCACTATATCGAAGTTTTTCAGTTATGTACGCTTAAAAAGGCAATTGCCATTTTTTTGCCACAATTGCTCAGCGGTTTGCCATTTTTGCTCCCCTTTGTTGCCACTTGCAGCTGTTTTAATACAACCATCAAAACAAAACATCACAAATTAAAACAAGTTTAAGGATTACATTATGAAGAAGACATTAATCGCATTAACGCTAGTAGCCACAGTGTGTACACCTGCATTTGCAGCAGCCGCTAACACCCCTTCTAAAGAAGCACATAAAGAAACTGCCATCGGCTTAGGTACTGGCGCCATTATTGGTGGTGTCGTTGGTGGGCCAATTGGTGCTTTTATTGGCGCATTTGCCGGGGGCTTAATTGGTGATTCAAAAGTAGCTGATGACAAAATTGCCCAGCAGCAGAGAGCAATAACAGTGATGCAGCAAAAAACCAGTGACTACCAACAGGTACTTAATCAAAACAATAGGCTAGAGCAGCAGTTAGATGTACTGACTAATCAAAATGAGCAGTTAACACAATCGCAAATAAATAACTTACTTGCCATGACGGTACAATTTAAAACCGGCTCAAGTGCTATTGCCCCGCACTTTGCTACGCAGTTAGACCAGCTTGTGGTGCTGTTAAAAAATCAGCCGCAACTAGCATTAGATTTAAGTGGCTTTGCCGATCAGCGCGGTGATGAGCAAGCGAACCTTTTATTGTCTAAAAAACGTGTAAACGCAGTGCAAAGTTACCTTATAAAGCACGGTGTTAGCCATACACGTTTAAGTGCGCACGCTTTTGGCGAGCATCAAACATTAGCGCGCAGCAATACCGTAGAAGATAACTTTTTTGATCGACGCGTAACGCTTACCACTCGCCCAATAAATCCAGCAAATGGCCAAACGGCAAGTAACTAAAGCCACTTTTATTTGAGTAAAGTTAAGCGTTCGATGGAGTGATTTTATGTTGAGTAACCCAACCAAAATGCTTACTAAAGTAAGCATTTTTATTTTCTTAGTGGCTGTGCTTCTACTTAGTTTTAATAGCCGTGCACAGTCGCCCAAGCTTGAACTTTTTGACAGCAGCGGTACACCTGTCGCGCCGGCAATTATATTAAAAAGCGATGCTAACATGACCCTAACCGGGCTGATAAATCACGTGGTCGTTAAGCAAACTTATCAAAACGATAATCCGTTTGCGGTAAATGCGCGTTATGTGTTTCCGTTACCTGATGAAAGCGCCGTACATGCGATGACGATGCACATAGGTGAGCGAGTCATAAAAGGCCAAATAGATAAAAAAGTAGAGGCCGAAAAAAAGTATCAGGCAGCTAAAAATGCTGGCAAGCAAGCCGCACTTGTACGCCAGCAGCGCGCTAATATGTTTATTACTAACGTGGCAAATATAGGCCCTGGCGAGCAAATTGTGATAGAGCTTGAATACCAAGAGATCATTGATTACAGCAATGGCACATTTGCTATTCGCTTCCCAAGTACCATTACGCCGCGCTATCACACAATAAGCGCAAATATTGAAGCTGAGCAAACTAGCCTAACCCATGCTCCTCAGGGGTGGTTAAGCCCTGTGTATAGCAAAACGCAGCACAGTGAGGCGCCAAACAGCCAATTTAGTTTAAATATTAATATAGATGTAGGCTTAGAGCTTGTAGATATAACGTCTAAATTTCATCGTGTAGAAGTACAAAACCCGGCCTTTGGGCAATATACGGTTGCTTTAAATGAGCAAGCGGGGGCCAATCGCGACTTTGTACTTGAGTTTAAACCGCTGCAAAAAGAAAGCGCACAAGCAGCATTTTTTACCCAGCAGTTTGAAAATGGCGACCGATACGGGCTTGCTATGCTAATGCCGCCAGCAGATCACTTTACACAAACGCAGCGCCTACCTCGCGAAATGGTGTTTGTTGTAGATACCTCAGGCTCTATGCACGGGCAATCTATGGAGCAAGCTAAAAAGGCCCTGTTTTATGCGCTGTCTTTGCTTGATAGCGACGACAGTTTTAACATTATTGGCTTTGATAACGTGGTTACCCCCATGAGCGATAAACCCCTTATTGCTAGTGACTTTAACTTACGCCGCGCTGAGCGCTTTATTTATAGCCTAGAGGCCGACGGTGGTACCGAAATACAAGGTGCGCTTGATGCGGTACTTGATGGCAGCAGCTTTGAAGGCTTTGTACGCCAAGTGGTGTTTTTAACGGATGGCAGTGTGAGTAACGAAGATGCCTTATTTAAAAATATTCAGCGTAAATTGGGTGATAGCCGCTTATTTACTGTAGGCATTGGCAGTGCACCCAATAGCTTTTTTATGCGCCGCGCAGCTGATATAGGTAAAGGGTCATTTACGTTTATTGGCAGCACAAATGAGGTGCAGCCTAAAATGCAGCAGTTATTTGATAAGCTTGCTCATCCCGCTATCACTAATTTAGCACTTCGCGATGAAAGCACTCACAGTTTAGATTTTTGGCCATCACCTTTGCCTGATTTATATTTTGGCGAGCCAATAATGGTGGCTATAAAACTAAATGATACGAATCAAATTACGCTTAGTGGGCAAACCGCTCAAGGCCCTTTAAATATAAAGCTAAGCGCACAAAATAGCGCCAGCGCAAAAGGGATTGATAAGCTGTGGGCGCGCCAAAAAATTAAATCGTTGCTTTTGTATAATGACCGTCAGTCAGTTAAAAATGAGGTGCAGGGGCTGGCGCTCACACATCAACTACTGAGTCCGTTTACTGCTTTTATAGCTATTGAACACACTCAAATAAACGAGCCTGCAAAGCAAACGGCACTGGCTAAGAACGCAGCGCCACAAGGACTGGCTATGCGTTTACCACAAACCGATGGGCAAAGCCGACTGTACATATTGCTGGGCTGCATTTTATTACTTGGCTATGGCGCGTTTAAAATAAACCGAGGGCTTAAATGAAAAAGTGGCTAAGTGCGGGCTTATTAATCGCCGGGCTGGGGCTGTTTTCTCATGGTGCTTATATGCAAGCCAAGGCATGGCTTGCCCAAGTATTAATAGAGCAGGCCTGGCAAGAGGCGCTTATTACGCCACACGCTCGCGTTAAACCGTGGTTTTACGCCGACAGCTTTGTAACCGCGCAGCTTAACTGGCCTGTGCATAATAAAGTGCTTAGCGTTTTAGCTGGGGCAAGTGGTCGTAATTTAGCATTTGCACCAAGCCACTTTTTGCCAGGGGCAAAGCTTGGAGATAAACATGGCGGTGCGTTAATAGCGGGTCACAACGATACCCACTTTGCATTTTTAAAACACACCAAAGTGGGTGAAACGTTTACGCTGCAGCTGCAAAGCGGCGTAATACAGCATTATAAAGTGAAGGGGATTGAGGTTATTCATCAATCCCAGCAGGCGTTTTTACAAACCCCAGGCCTTTATTTATTAACCTGTTACCCTTTTGACTCGCTGGCATCGGGTACTGATTTAAGATGGCTTGTATCGGCTGAGTTGATAGGGTCATCGCCAGCTTCATTAAGCGGTATATCTACCACCAGCTCTTGATGTCGTTGGCTTATCATCACCCCTGCAAAAACAACAAATATACTCACCCATTGCCAAAAATCGAGTACCTCACCCAAAATAATGGCCGATAAAATAAGTGTAAAAATAGGAATTAAATTTGAATAAGCCGCAGCCGTTAATACCGACACTTTGCCAATTGCATAGTTATACATACCATAGCCACCTAAGGTGACAAACGAGCCTAAATACAAAATGCTCATAAGGGCGGTTAGGTCATGCTGGTTTTCGCTGGGTAAGTCGATAAAAAACAAAAACGGTGCAAAAAACACACTGCCGCTTATGCCTTGTAAAGCAATTAGCGTTAACGGCGAGTAGCGATTGGCTAAGTGCTTAATGCTAATGGTGTAAAACGCCGCGCATACCATAGCCATAAGTTCTAAAAAGTTACCCAATAATGGATTAGGGGCCTGATCGGTATTTGGTGAAAGTAAAGTAAGTAAAATACTGCCGCCAATACACAGGGTAAACCCAATCACAATGGCTTTACTTATATACTCTTTAAGCATAAAAAACGCCATCAACGCCACAATAATAGGCAAACACGAAACAATAACTCCCGCCTGAGAGGCCGAGGTGTATTCCATTGCATGGCCTTCAAATAAAAAGTACAAGCATGGCTCTGCGAGCGACATACCTAATAAGTACTTCCAATCGCCTTTTAAATACTCAAACCTAATTACATAACGCCATAAACACAGCGATAAAACTAAGGTGGTTAGCATGCGTAAAAATATAACTAGTGCAGGGTCGTAAACGGCAATAGCATACTTAAGTGCAATAAAGGAGCTACCCCATAAAAAGGTGGCAATAATTAGGCATAAACTGGCTGGCATAAATGAAATTTTATCAAATTAAATTAACGCCGATCCTAGCATGAATAATTTTAACTTGTTCAAAAATACCGAGCTGGTATAAGTTTATTTATCTTTCATTTTAATAGTAAATAATAATGCGTAGGGAACAGGTAATTGTTGTTAAGCTTGGTACAAGTGTACTGACCGGCGGCACCGATAAGTTAGATAAAGCCCATATGGTTGAGCTGGTTCGCCAATGTAGCGAACTTAAAAAGCAAGGCCACCAAGTTATATTAGTATCAAGTGGCGCGGTTGCTGCGGGTCGCGAACAACTTATTAAACCCTGTGGCCGCGGCCTAATAGATAAACAAATGTTGGCAGCCGTAGGGCAAGGCCAGCTTATACATATTTGGCAAAGCTTATTTGCCTTGTATGGCATAAACGTAGGGCAAATGCTGCTTACCCGTGCAGACGTAGATGACCGCGAACGCTATTTAAATGCGCGCGACACCTTAAATGCGTTATTAAGCCACGATGTGGTGCCTATTATTAATGAAAACGACGCGGTAGCAACCGCCGAAATAAAAGTAGGCGATAACGATAATTTATCGGCGCTGGTGGCTATTTTAGCTAATGCCAATAAGCTATTACTGCTTACCGATCAAGAAGGTTTATTTACCAGCGATCCGCGCACAAATACCGACGCAAAACTGATTGACGAAGTCACTCATATAAACGATGAGTTACGCCAACTGGCTGGTGGTAGCGGTACAAGTTTAGGCACCGGCGGTATGGCCACAAAACTACAAGCCGCCGACGTAGCAAGGCGCGCAGGGGTAGAGGTTATTATTGCAAAAGGCGCTGGCAATAATGTTATTTTAAAATGCATGAGTGAGCAATTACCCGGTACGCGGTTTTTAAAACTTACTGCGCCAAAAGATGGCCGTAAAAAATGGCTAATGGCCGGGCCTAAAAGTACCGGCCAAATTATGATTGATAAAGGGGCTATTTCGGCGCTACAAAACAAAGGGGCAAGCCTGCTGGCAAAAGGCATAACCAATGCGTTTGGCCGTTTTGAGCGGGGCGACTTAATAGATTTAATAGACGCCAACAACCAAGTTATTGCACGAGGGTTAACACGTTTTAATCAAGTTGAAGTAAATAAAATTAAAGGTGCTCATTCAGAGCAAATAGGTGAGCTACTCGACTTTGATAGTGGCGCTGTGGTGCTACACAGAGACGACTTAGTTTTGCTTTAGTTTTATTTTGGTTTTGCTTTAGCTTTTTAAATAGCGCGTGTTGCGGCCGTATATTCGGTATTTAAGCAAGGCAGAGCCTATGTTGTGTTTAGAATAACTGGTTGTACAAAAACATAAATGCAAAGCATAGGCTGTTTTAGGTTCTGCTGTATGTAAGTTATTAAATAACAGCGCAGTAGTTATTGAGCTCACTAAGTTACAAAGCTCGCGCTATGATTTAATAACGCTTAGCTAAAACAAACTTTAATCCACATAGCTCAATGCGACCTAATTAAAAAGTATTGGTTAATTAATTAGCAAAGTTGATGATTTTGTCTAAACTGATTGAAGTTAAAACAGTTTAGGCAAACTAATGAAGGCAAACAATTGCGGGCACGAATGGATAATCAGTCTAACTCAGCAAGAAGAAGAAAGTGATTTAGATGCATCATTAGTGCAGATTATTGGCGACCTACTCGAAGTTGAAAATTTTGCTATTTATATTAATAAGCACTTTAGTGCGCAATTACCGCCTACGCTTATAAACACCCACACCCGCCTTGAAGTATTAGAGTCTAACGAAGCCTTAGCGCTGCTTAATAAAGTAACCCAAAACAAAATAAGAGTAAGCCGTGCCTTAGGTGTAGTAACTACGTATGTGCCGGTGTATTACTTTGGTAAAGTAATTGGCATATTACTAATAGAAACCACAAAAGAGTTAGCGCAAACCACCACAATGCTCGCCGTGCATATTTTAAATATTTATGCCAACCAGCTAGGGCTATTACATAAATCGCGGTTAGACCCTTTAACCGAGCTTTTAAATAGACAAACCTTTGATAAAAAAGTGATCGAAATTGTCTCAGGCAAAGGTTTTTTATTACCCCGTGATGATACCAACGAAAAGCGACGATGGTATTTAGCCATTGCAGATATCGATCACTTTAAACGCGTAAACGACAGCTACGGCCATGTAATAGGCGATGAAGTTATTTTACTTGTGGCGCGGTTGTTAAAAAATAACTTTAGGCTAGAAGACTACGTATTTAGGTATGGTGGCGAAGAGTTTGCGGTGTTATTTCAAACCAAAACCGAGGCACAAGCACATATAGCACTTAACCGTTTACGCTCAAATATTGCTGAGTATCCTTTTCCGCAAGTTGGGCAGCTTACAATAAGTATTGGCTTTTTAGAGCTGGCAAGTATTGATACTGTATCTAGTATCGTAAACCAAGCAGATATGGCGCTGTATCATTCTAAAAATAGCGGCCGTAATAAAGTGACTGCTTATAGCGAGCTTGATGTAAATGAAGAAGTGACCACCGATAATAGTATTGAGCTTTTTTGATTGTAAATTTGTGCTAAAATCTGGCTCCTTAAATTGTTGTAGGCAGGCACAAAACATGAAATTCGTTCGTTGGTTTTTAGGTTGTATAATTTTATTCTTTAATTTTGTATTTACTCCTCGCAGTAAAAAGCGTGCAAGCGATGTGCAAGCGCAGCTTGATCAGCAAACCTCACAATTTAAACTTTATCAATTTAAAGCATGCCCGTTTTGCGTAAAAGTACGCCGTGCAATTAAGCGCGAAGGCTTAAAAATAGAAACGCGTGATGCAAAAAATAATCAACAATTTCGTCAAGAGCTGTTAGAGCAAGGCGGCAAAATTAAAGTGCCATGCTTACGTATAGAAAAAAATGGCCAAGTAGAGTGGCTATACGAATCTAACGATATTATTGCTTACTTAAACAAAGTAGCGGCTTAAACGACCCCCTTAATTTTTATCTCACTTATTAAAAGAGACATTATCATGACAATCCGTACTCGTGTTGCCCCATCTCCAACAGGTGACCCGCATCTTGGCACCGCTTATATTGCTTTATTTAACTACTGTTTTGCTAAACAACAAGGTGGCGAGTTTGTGCTTCGTATTGAAGATACAGACCAAGTTCGTAGCACGCCAGAGTCAGAACAAGCGATTATGGATAGCTTACGTTGGTTAGGTCTTGAGTGGGATCATGGCCCTGACGTAGGTGGTGAATTTGGCCCTTACCGTCAATCAGAGCGTAGCGATTTATATAAAAAATACGCACACCAATTAGTTGAGCAAGGTAAAGCATTTTACTGTTTTGCAACTAGCGAAGAGCTTGACCAAATGCGTGAAGAGCAAATGGCAGAAGGTCTGCGCCCTAAATACGACGGCCGTGGCTTAAACCTCACCGAAGATGAAATTAAAGAAAACCTAGCTGCAGGCAAGCCTTACGTTATTCGTATGAAAATACCAAGCGAAGGCACTTTTAAATTTAACGACTACCTACGCGACGAAATTGAGATCCCGTGGGAAAACGTAGACATGCAAGTGCTATTAAAAGCCGATGGATTCCCTACGTACTTTTTAGCAAACGTAGTGGATGACCACCACATGCAAATAAGCCATATTTTCCGTGGCGAAGAGTGGATTAACTCAGCACCTAAACTATTAAAACTTTACGAAGATTTAGGTTGGGAAGCTCCAGTACTAGGCCACTTACCACTACTGCGTAATCCAGATAAATCAAAGCTTTCTAAGCGTAAAAACCCAACGTCTATTAATTACTATAAAGAAATGGGTTACCTACCAGAGGCCGTACTTAACTACTTAGGCCGTATGGGTTGGTCAATGCCAGATGAGCGTGAAAAGTTCACTCTTAACGAGATGATTGAACACTTCGACATGAAGCGTGTATCACTTGGTGGCCCAGTATTTGATGTTGATAAGCTAAGCTGGTTAAACGGCATGTGGATCCGCGAAAACCTAACAGACGAAGAGCTTGTACAGCGCTTTGTTGATTGGAAGTTTAATGGCGAAATGCTAGCTAAAGTATTACCAGAAGCTAAAACACGCATTAATACGCTTTCGGACATGGTTGATTTAGCAGGGCATTTTGTAGGCGGCATTCCAACTTACGACCCAGCACTGTTAACGGCGGGCAAAGCTGACGAAAACGTAATACGCCAAGCGCTACAGTTTTTTGTATGGCAGCTTGAAGGTTTACGTAGTTTTGATAAGCCAGCTATTTTTGCCATTGCAAAAGAAGTTGCTACATTCCACGAGCTTAAAATTAAAGACTTTTTAGAGCCAATATTTGTAGCAATCACGGGTAAAACGTCTTCAACGTCAGTACTTGATGCAATGGAAATTTTAGGCTCAGACTTATCACGTGCGCGTTTACGTGTAGCGCTTGCTCATTTAGGCATTTCTAAAAAGCAGGCTAAAAATATTGAGCGTGCGTACCGCACATACCCAAGTGCATAATCTTTAGTCGTACTTTATAAAAAGCCGAGCTTATTAATTAAGCTCGGCTTTTTTGTTTCAGGCCGTTTGGCTATATGTCATCGCGTTTTGATCTTGTTTAGCGCAAGCCGTGGCGCTTTAGCAAATGCTATAATGCTGCATGTAAATTAAAAGGAGGCAGCATGATTGCACCTGTAAAAAACAAAGCTTTATTTAGCAGTAATGCCTTTTCAATAAACCTAGTTACTTACCCTACACATCACAGTGTGATGAACCATATAGATCCAGTACAGCAAGGGCGCTACTACAAACTTAATTTTGTACTAGTAAAACCTAAAGCTGGTGGGGTTTTTAAATGCTCAAAATGCATTATTAATTGGTTTAACCGGGTGTATTTATTTAGACCCGACAAATACGAGCATAGCGTATCTAAAATTGAGTCGGGAAAGCGCGTACTACTTAGCTTTGCGCTTAATATATAATTTATTAATAGTCGTAGGCCTGTCCGCTGCATAAAACAGACAGGTCACAATACGATACAGAGATTTCGCTACAAGAATTTATAGTAAAGGCGTTACCGCCTCTGCGCATTGCATCTGCTTTAAGTAAATCTATAGCATTTGATTTTAAGTGATTGTAGCTTATATTATTGTCGCCTCTACCGTCGCCATTGCAGCTTTCGCCTTCAATTCGGCCTAAAAGTGTGGCGCCACTTTCGTGTGCTTCTTGGTCGCTATAAAACTGTTGTAAATCTCGTTTTTTAACGTACGTACCAATTTCCTCAGATAAAACATCGTTATCTATATCGGTATGAAAAGTCACGCTAGAACATCCAGCCAAAGTAGTGAGTACGCTTATTACTGCAAAAACACGTAACATAATAATTAGTCCCTTATTTAGTTTGGTACCTAAATTACTAACTAAAACAGGTGTGTGCAACACTTACTCTTAAGTTAATTGTATGAATTTGTAAGTGATTCGACCTCTCTTTAAATTTTTTCTGGTAGTATGGGCAGGTTATAAGCAGTTTAAGCAGTGAACAATCTATGTTAAGTCCTTACTTTCAGCAGCATGCTGATTATGTTTCTATCTCTCGTGAGCAAGGGTGTCGTTTCGCAAAGTGCGTTGCCGATGATTACAACCCACTTCATGACAAAGATGCCAAAAAGTTTTGCGCGCCAGGAGACTTACTTTTTTCTTTAGTGTTAGACCGCTACGGTATAAGTGAGCGAATGGAATTTACCTTTGCCGGTATGGTTGATGAAAACACCAAACTTAACTTCCCAGAAGGGGATGATGAGTTTGATGTAACCAACGGCGACAAAGTAATTTTAAAGGTAAAACGCGAAGGTAAAACCAGCAAATGCCCAACACTTACTAATAGCTTAATAAAAAATTATGTTGAGTTTTCTGGTGCTGCATTTCCGCACGTAATTATTCCGCTAATGGGTAAGCAAAATGTAATGATTAACCCAGCGCGCCCTATGGTTATTTACGAGTCGATGATCATTAACCTTGATAACATTAATATTCAAACGCCAACGCTTGAGTTTGCTGAGCCAAGTTTTGAGTACACGGGTAAGCGCGGCAAAATTACCTTGCGCTTTAATTTACTAGAAAACGGCGAAAAAGTGGGTTTTGGTGAAAAGCACATGGTGGTGTCGGGTATTCGTGAATACTGCCAAGCAACGGTCGATGACTTAATCGCGTTTTATAATGAGCGAAAAGCCACCTTAAAACCGGTTTAAAACGTTATTAAATTATAATACCAATCCGCAATAATACTTAATCATTTTTAGAGGCTAAAAGTGTTGCTATCTGTGTTAAAAATTCTCATTTAGAACAACTAAATAGCGAATTTTTTGCCTAGCTATCAACACGTTTATCTGTCCTCAAAATAGATCACTTAATTAAGCGGATTGGTATAAAAAAGGCGCTAAATGCATTGTTATTTAGCGCCTTTTTTATTGATTAGCGAATGCAGCTAGGCTGAATACTTTTCTGAGCTGGTTAATTTACGCAGTACCGTAATATGCGTACAATAGCGCTCTTTGTTATTTTAAAGCTAAGCTTATGTCTGCTACATCGTTCTCATCTCTTAAACTCGATTCGTTATTACTAACCGCAATTGAGCAAAATAATTACACCACGCCTACCGCAATTCAGGTTAAAACTATTCCGCACATATTAGCGGGCAGCGATGTAATGGGCAGCGCGCAAACAGGCACAGGTAAAACAGCCGCCTTTGTATTACCACTACTACATAAGCTTTTAAATACACCAAAAAAAGATGAGCCAGGCATAGCCCGAGTGGTTATTTTAACGCCCACGCGTGAGCTTGCTCAGCAAGTGTTTGCAAGCTTTGAAAAATACGCCCAAGACACAAATATTCAAGGCGCTTTAGCGTATGGCGGTGCAAGTATTGGCCCGCAAGTTAAAGCGCTTAAAACGGCGCAAGTGATAGTCGCAACGCCTGGGCGTTTACTTGATCATATCGTTAAAGGCAGTGTGGTGCTTTCAAGTGTTGATTCGTTAGTATTTGATGAAGCCGACCGCATGCTGGATATGGGCTTTATTGATGAAATAAAACGTATTTTGCGCCACATTCCAGGCGATCGCCAAACCTTATTGTTCTCAGCCACATTCGATGACAGCGTGTTTGAGCTGAGTAAAAAACTACTTAAAAACCCCGAGCTGATTGAAGTTGATAAACGTAACTCAGCCGCCGTTGAAGTAGAGCAAGTTATTTACGCAGTTGATGAAGAGCGAAAGCGTGAGCTTGTATCGCACATGATTGGCATGAAAAACTGGCGCCAAGTACTTATATTTACACGTACCAAACAAATGGCCGATAAACTTGCCAAAGAAATGTGTAAAGACGGCTTAAAAACAGAGTCTATCCATGGCGATAAATCACAAGGTGCGCGCGACCGTGCATTACAAAACTTTAAAGAAGGCACAACGCGGGTTTTAGTTGCCACCGATGTAGCTGCCCGCGGTTTAGATATTCCGGCGCTTAAATATGTAATAAACTTTGAGCTACCTTACATAGCAGAAGATTACGTACACCGAATTGGCCGTACGGGGCGCGCTGGCGAGCAAGGCCTTGCCATGTCGCTGGTAAGTATTGACGAGCAGTGGTTACTGGAAGAAATTGAAGTACTACTGGATACCCGTTTAGCACCACAATGGCTAGAAGGTTACGAGCCAGATTTAAACAAGCCACCTAAAGATAACCGTAAAAACACCAACAAAGCGCGTAAAGATCGCGATAAAAAGCGCATTACCGGGCAAAGAGCACCAAGTAAACGCCGCAGAAAGTAGCCTTAGACATATTTATTTGGCTATACTAAGGCCACTAAATAGCTGAGGTATAGTTATGTTTGAAACAGATCAGTGGGCGTTTTCTGGTATCGATGGCCAAATATCATTACATAAATGGCAAAAAACCATTGATCTTATTACTGGGCTTTTTTCGGCCCCCTCTGGTTATATAGTTCAGGCTACTAGTAAAGGTTATCGTGTAGTTATTAGAGCTAATGAAGGTGGCTCACACTTTGAAACCAACCCTATACTCCCTCCCGAAACTCCCTTATTTTGTAAATATGTAGCCGAAAACAACAACACTTTGTATGTTAGCGATACCCGCAGCGATACGCAGTGGAATACCATGCCCGAGGTTATTGAAGATGGCGTTGAATCCTACCTAGGCTTGCCAATTCACTGGCCTGAAGGTGAAGTATTTGGCACCTTGTGTTTAAAAGATTCAAAAAAAACCAGCTACACCGATGAATATTTTGAGCTAATAGAGCAGCTTCGTGATTTAATTGAAGACGATTTAGCCCTTATTTATAGCTTTGAGCAAATGCGCGAAATAGCCATGCTTGACCCGCTTACCAATATTTATAATCGCCGTGCACTTAGCTTACTTGCCCAACACAAACTTAATTTAGCGCTGCGTTTAGGTTTTGATGTGTGTTGCTTGTTTATTGATATAAACGACTTTAAAAAACTAAACGACACTTATGGCCATGAAATAGGCGATCAAGCGTTAATCCTCTTAGCAAATACCTTAAAAACACATTTAAGAGAGGCTGATATAGTAGGGCGTTTAGGCGGCGATGAATTTGTAGCAGTAATGCAAATTAGTGATAGAAGTAAGCTTAGCCATATTATTGATAAAATAAAAATTGAGTATAAAAACGCACTATTAGAAAACAACGTGTGCGCGCTGACACTCAGCATAGGCGAAAGTTTTACTAATAAACAAAAGCAACCTTTTGATACGTTATTAAATTTGGCCGATCACCAAATGTATAAAAATAAACAAGCGTATAAGTTGAGTATTAAAAAGCAAATTTAAGTGATAAATTGTTTATTGTGCCTGACTCAAATTTGGAGTCACGGTTAAAGCTCTTTTGTTAAGTTACTTACTAATACCAGTATAATATTATAAAGTGATGCGCTTCTGAATGACATATAAAATTATGAAAGAACATGGAGTTAGTTCATCATTATACAAATATAAATTCATTAGAATGCATATTAAAAAACAAAACTTTACGATTGAACAGGCTTGATAAAGTCGATGATAAGCAGGAAGTTTCACTTATTTCTCAGAAACACTGGGCTCAGTATTTGTTTGTCAGTAGTTGGAGTGCTTTAGAAAATGAATCTGAAGCAATGTGGAATAAATATGCAGGTTATAATGGTTTAAGACTAAGTTTACCTAGGTAGTGTTTAGAAATCTGTGTCATTTCAGTATTATTAAGAAAACAGGAGTGACACATGACTCAATCTTTCGACTTCAACAAAGCATTAGCTGAACTGCAAGCTGGTAAAGGTCTTACTGGCGCAGA